>NZ_DAWEMK010000046.1:0-3132 GCF_052362415.1 Paratractidigestivibacter sp.
TCGAGCGCGAGCTCAGGGGCGTCGCCCACGCCCGGCTGGTTGAGCGAGAGCATGGCGAGAACGGAGAACACGATGAGCGCGAGGCCCCCCGCCACATGGCCGGAGAACGGCCCGTCCTCCCCCATGAAGAAGGTCGTGGCAAAGAGGAAAAGCGCGATGGGCACGAGCACCGCGCCGGTGCCGAACGAGAGCATGAGCGCATGGCCCACGGCGCTCGTCACCACGGCGCTCGAGGGCGAGACCACCGAGACGAACATGGCGACGGCGATGACCGCCACCACGACGCCCGCGATGTCGCGCTGCGCGTCGGTGAGCATGAGCTCGCGGGGCGCGGCAGCCTTGCCGCGCCCCTTCGAGCCCTTCTTTGCTGCGTTTTTGCTGCGGTTAGCGGGCATGCGCTAGACCTCCAGCACGACCGGGATGACCATCGGGCGCGTGTGGGTGCGCGACCACAGGAGGTTGGAGATCTGGTTGCGGACGTTGCGGCGGACGGCGTCGATGTTCACGCCTTCGGAGTTCGTCAGCTTCTCGACCTGCTGGCGGACGATCCTCTGGGCCTCCTCGACGACGTCGGGGTCGGACGCGAACGAGACGCCGCGGGCGTTGATCTCGACGGCCTTGACGGTGCCCTTCTTTCCGGTGAGGGCGATGGTGCAGGTGACCACGCCGTCCTGGGCGAGCTTCTGGCGGTCGCGGAGCACGACGGGGTCGGCCTCGGTCACGGTGCCGCCGTCGACGTAGACGACGCCGGACTCGACGGCGCGGCCGCGGCGGACCTTGTGGTTGACCATCTCGAGCGAGTCGCCGTTGTCGAGGATGAAGATGTTCTTCTCGCTCATGCCGAGGTCGAGGGCGAGCTGCGCGTGGGCGCGCAGGTGCTGGGCCTCGCCGTGGACGGGCATGAAGTATCGCGGCTTGGCCATGGAGAGCATGAGCTTGAGCTCCTCCTGCGAGCCGTGGCCGGAGACGTGGACGAGGGTCTTGCTCTTGTCGTAGATGTCGCAGCCGATCTTGGAGAGCGAGTTGATGATGGCCTGGACGCTCTTCTCGTTGCCGGGGACGGGCGTGGCCGAGATGATCACGGTGTCGCTCGCGTTGATGGAGAGCGACTTGTGCTCGCCGTTGGCCATGCGCGCGAGGGCGCTCAGGGGCTCGCCCTGGGAGCCGGTGCAGAGCACGACGATCTTGTCGTTGTCGAGCTTGTCGATGTCGAAGGCGTCGATGATGTCGTCCTCGGCGATTTTGAGGTAACCGAGCTCGCGCGCGACCTTGGTGTTCGTGACCATCGAGCGGCCGGTGACGACGACCTTGCGGCCGACGGCGGTCGCGGCGTCGCAGACCTGCTGCAGACGGTGGATGTGGGACGAGAAGCTCGCCACGAACACGCGGCCCGGGGCGTTCTTGATGATGTGGCGCAGGTTCGGGCCGACCGCGGCCTCGGAGGGCGTGTAGCCCGGGCGGGTCGCGTTGGTCGAGTCGGATAACAGAAGGTCGATGCCGTTGCCGCCGAACTTATTGATGGCCTGGTAGTTGGGCCTGCGGCCGTCGATCGGCGTGTTGTCGAGCTTGAAGTCGCCGGTGTGGAGCACCGTGCCCGCGGGGGTCTGCATGAAGACGCCCAGCGCGCCCGGGATCGAGTGCGTCATGGCGAAGAAGGTGAGGTTAATGGCGCCGAGGTTGACGTTGGAGTCGTCCTGGACCTCGCGGAACTTCGGGCTCTTGATCTTGTGCTCGGCGAGCTTGCCCTCGATCATGCCCAAGGTGAGCTTGCTCGAGTAGATGGGGACCTTGCGGGTCAGGTCCATGAGCAGGTACGGCAGGGCGCCCGTGTGGTCCTCGTGGCCGTGGGTGATGACGATGCCGCGGAGCTTGTGCTCGTTCTCGAGCACGTAGGTGTAGTCTGGCAGGATCAGGTCGATGCCGGGCATGTTGTCGTCGGGGAACATCAGGCCGGCGTCGACGAGGACCATGTCGTCCCCGTACTCGAAGGCGGTCATGTTCTTGCCGATACCGTCAAGGCCACCCAGCGGAATGACCTTCAGGGCGAGATCTTTCTTTGGCATTGGTGGTACAAATCCTCTCGATGGAGCCATCAGATACATATTCGACGGCTGGCATTACCGCCAACCGAACAATCCAAACCGTGCGCCGAAAGCGCAGTCCGATTCATTGTAACCAAGAAACGCCCCATCGGCCCCACCTCCATACAAAAAGGCCCCGCAACCGAAGCTGCGGGGCCTGGATGACGAAAAGGGACTGTCCCTTTTCGTCATTTACGCGTCGTGGTGGCGGCGCGGCTGGCGCTTCTCACCGCCGTTGTCGCCGGGGCGGCGGCGGGGACGGCGCTCGCCGTCGGAGTGGCGACGGGCATGGCCCTCGGAGTCGCCGGACTTGCCGGAGCCGGCGGGAGCCTCGGGCTTGTCGATGCGGTCGAGGCTGATCTTGCCCTTCTCGTCGACCTCGAGGACGCGGACCTTGACCTCGTCGCCGATGTTCAGGACGTCCTCGACCTTGTCGACGCGGCCCTGTGCGACGCGGGAGATGTGGAGCAGGCCGTCCTTGCCGGGCAGCAGCTCGACGAAGGCGCCGAAGGGCTGGATGCCCACGACGCGGCCGGTGTACTCCTCCCCCACCTCGGGGACCTTGACGATGGCCTTGATGCGCTCTGCGGCGGCGTCGCCCGCGCCGTTCGTGCCGGCGATGAAGACAGTGCCGTCCTCCTGGATGTCGATCGTCGCACCGGTGTCCTCCTGGATGCCGCGGATAACCTTGCCGCCGGAGCCGATGACGTCGCGGATCTTGTCGGTCGGGATGGTCAGGCTGATGATCTGCGGCGCGCAGTCCTTGGTGGCCTCGCGCGGTGCCGGGATGGCGTCGAGCATGGTGTCGAGGATGAACATGCGGCCCTCGTGAGCCTGCATGAGGGCGGAGCGCAGGATCTCGGGCGTGAGGCCGGTGGCCTTGTTGTCCATCTGCATGGCGGTGATGCCCTTGGTGGTGCCGGTCACCTTGAAGTCCATGTCGCCGAGGAAGTCCTCGAGGCCCTGGATGTCGGTGAGGACGACGGTCTTGCCCTCCTCCTGGATGAGGCCCATGGCGACGCCGGAGACCGGGCGCTTGAGGGGCACGCCG
>NZ_DAWEMK010000046.1:3232-13190 GCF_052362415.1 Paratractidigestivibacter sp.
GGGCACGCCGCCGACGGTGAGGGCGGCGGAGGCGGCCATGACGCAGATGGTGTCGACGGGGTTCACCTGGTCGGCGACGAGCGTCGTGGCGACGACCTGGACCTCGTTGCGGAAGCCGGCCGGGAAGGACGGGCGCAGCGGGCGGTCGATCATGCGGGCGGTGAGGGTGGCCTTCTCGGAAGGACGCGCCTCGCGCTTGAGGTAGCCGCCCGGGATGCGGCCCACGGCGTACATCTTCTCGATGAAGTCGACCGTCAGGGGGAAGAAGTCGTAGTCCTTGCGCTCCTTGGACACAACGGCGGTCAGAAGGACCGTGGACTCGCCGCTGCGCACGAGGACGGCGCCGGTGGCCTGCTTAGCGAGCTCGCCGGTCTCCAGGGCGTAGTGCTTGCCGTAGAGTTCGAACTCATGGGTGACTTTAGCCATATCTATTTCCCTTATCTCCGCCAGCCCCTTTGCCGGCGGGCCATCTTGCGGGGCCCTTCCCCGCTGCGCAGCCCGGGCTCTTCCCGGGATACACGACAAGGGGCGCCCGCAGGCGCCCCCGTTTTGGTGAATCTGTGCGACTTACTGGATGTTGTCGCGGATACCGAGGCTCTTGATGAGGTTACGGTAGTTCTCGATGTCGTTCTTCTTGATGTAGGAAAGAAGACGACGACGCTTACCGACGAGCATGAGGAGGCCGCGGCGGGTGTGGAAGTCCTTCTGGTGGGACTTCATGTGCTCGGTGAGCTCCTTGATACGGGCGGAGAGGATGGCGACCTGGACCTCGGCGGAACCGGTGTCGGTGTCGGACTTGCCGTACTTCTTGACGAGCTCGGCCTTCTGCTCCTTGGTGATCATGCTTGATCCACCTTTCTGTGATTCGCCCCTGACCGGGTTCGCCGTCGGTGGGAACGGGCAACCAGGTGCGGGGTACCAACAAACCTTACGTAGGTTACCACATCGGCGCCCCGCGCCACGCGACGCACACAAATCCACCCACCAACACTGGAAGCTGCACGCAATGACTGTCACCGGCTGTTGGTCAGTTGAACTTGACGACCTTCTGGGCGACGCGGTAGCCGCCGATGGTGATCTTCTCGCCCACCTTGCCGGGGAGGTTGGTGGCGAGGCCGACGACGCCGTGCTTGGCGCGGCGGTACATGCGCGGGTCGTAGGCCTTGAGCTCGTCCCAGAGCTTCTGGAGCTCGTCCATGGCGTCCTCGCGGTCGGACAGCTTGGAGAAGACCGAGCAGATGGCCATGATGATGGTGAAGTAGTTCATCATGTAGCTGCGCAGCTTCGCACAGGTGATGTCGTCGTAGACGTGGTAGGCCTGCATCATCACGCGGGCGACGCGCCAGTAGTGGTCGACGCGGCTCGTGAGGACCTTCTCGTTGACGGACTGGTCCTCACGCCCGATGTAGTAGCGGTAGAGATCCACGTCGAGGTAATAGATGCTGTGGCACAGCGGGAACGGCACGTAGGCGTAGATGTTGTCCACGTAGAACGTGTGGGGCGGCATCTGGAGGTTCGCTGCGCGCAGGGTCTCGGTGCGGTACGTGAGCGCGTGCATGAGCAGGTACTGGCTCATCTTGAAGTGGCCGATCTGCGACCAGTCGAAGACCTTGTTGCGCGGAAGGACGTGGCGGTAGTCCACGACGTTGCGCGTGTTGTCCTCGACGTGCTCGTAGACGTAGTTGGTGATGACGAGGTCGACCTTCTCGTCCATGCTGATGAAGCGCCTGAGCTGCGCGAGAAGCGCCTGCAGCGCCTCGGCGTCGGCCCAGTCGTCGGAGTCGATGTTCTTGAAGTACGCGCCGTCGGCGTTCGCCACAGCCTTCATGACGGCGACGCCGTGGCCGCCGTTCTGCTGGTGGACGGCCTTGATGAGCTCGGGGTAGCGCGCCTGCCACTCGTCGGCCTTGGCCGGGGTGTCGTCCTTGGCGCTGCCGTCGTCGACGATCACGATCTGCACGTCGTCGGCGTAGCTCGACCCCTCGAGGATCGAGAGGATGCACTTGTCCATGTACTCGGCCGAGTTGTAGCACGGGATGCCGAAGGTGATGGTCTTGCTCGTGGATGCCATGGGTCACGTCCTTATGAACATAGAAGGGGGCGGGTCGCTCAGGGCCCGCCCCCAGGACTCGGAGCTGCGCGCTAGTTGTGCTGGGAGATAAGCTCGTCGGAAAGGTCGAGCGCGGATGCCACGACGCCGTCCATGTCGTAGTAGCGGTACTCGGCGAGGCGGCCGACGCAGTGGAAGTTGAGCGCGCCGGAGACGCGGTCGCGGTACTTCTTGTAGAGCTCGGTGTTCGCGTCCTCGAGGATGGCGTAGTAGGGAGTCTCGCCGGAGCCGGGGGTGTAGGCCTTGGAGTACTCCTTCATGATCGTGGTCTTGCCGGGGACGACCTGGCCCGTCATGTTCTTGAACTCGGTGATGCGCGTGAAGTCCTCGCTCGTGGTGTAGTTGACGGTACCCACGGGCTGGAACTGGTCCTGGTCGAGGGTCTCAAAGACCATGTCGAGCGTGCGGTACGGCAGCGCGCCGAGATCGAGGCCGAAGAGCTCGTCCAAGGGGCCGGTGTAGATGACCTCGCCGGCGTAGGGCTTGCCGCCCACGAGGACGGAGCCGGAGGTGACCTGGAGCACGTCGCGGGCGTCGACGTCGACGAAGACGTTGATCAGGTCGTGGTCGAGCATGTGCTCGAAGAGCTTGGTGTAGCCCTCGGCCGGCATGCCCTGGAAGGGGGCGCCGGGGAAGTAGCGGTCGTCGTCGCCGACGAAGACGGGCACGCGACCGGTGATCGACGGGTCGATCTGGTCGGGGGTCTGGCCCCACTGCTTCATCGTGTAGTGAAGGAAGACGTTCTCGAACACGTAGTCCGCGACCTCGACGAGCTCGGGGTCGTTCTTCTCGCGGAGCTCCATGATAGGGACCTTCTTGTTCTCGCCGAAGGTCGCCACGAGCTTCTGGTAGAGGCGCTCGCCCTTATCGTCGCCGAAGGCGAGCTTCAGGGACTTGTGGTTAAAGGGGACGGGCATCAGGGTGCCGTGGATGTTGGCGAGAACCTTGTGCTGGTAGTCGGTCCACTCCGTGAAGCGCGAGAGGAACTGGTTCACGCGCTCGTTGGTGGTGTGGTAGATGTGCGGGCCGTACTTGTGGACGAGGATGCCGGCCTCGTCCTCGTAGTCGTAGGCGTTGCCCGCGATGTGCTCGCGGCGCTCGAGGATCGCGACCTTCATGCCGCAGGCCTCCGCGAGGCGGCGCGCGCAGACGCAGCCCGCGTAGCCGCAGCCGACGACGAGGGCGTCATAGGATTCCGCGTTGAAGCCCGCGCCGAGACCGCTCTGGATGTTCATGTGGTTCCTCTCAGGAAGGGTACAGTCCTGGCGCCCGCGCCAGTGGCGAGAAAATCGTTGTCCTCTCGCCGTAATGTCCGAACGATTCTAGCACCAAGAACCTATAATGTTCGAGCTTGCCCCGCCGAGCGG
Source organism: Paratractidigestivibacter sp. (assembly GCF_052362415.1). Taxonomy (NCBI): domain Bacteria; kingdom Bacillati; phylum Actinomycetota; class Coriobacteriia; order Coriobacteriales; family Atopobiaceae; genus Paratractidigestivibacter; species Paratractidigestivibacter sp. The sequence continues at coordinate 6,710 of NZ_DAWEMK010000046.1, forward strand.
CCCTATGACCACGAAATGTGGGGTGCAGCAGGAACCGATAGAGCAGATTTTGTGGAGGAGATCGTACATGAGCGAGTTCCTTGACCGCATGAAGGCGGCCGCCAAGTCCGACAAGAAGACCATCGTCCTGCCCGAGGGCGAGGATCCCCGCACCATCGAGGCCGCGAAGAAGATCGTCGACGAGGGCCTCGCGAACCTCGTCATCCTCGGCGACCCGGCGACCATCGACGTCGAGGGCGTGACCGTCATCGACCCGCGCAGCTCCGACAAGAAGCAGGCCTACGCCGAGGCCTTCGCCGAGCTCCGCAAGAAGAAGGGCGTGACCCTACCCGAGGCCCTCGAGCAGATGAACGACGCCACCTACTTCGGCACCATGATGGTCAAGATGGGCGACGCCGACGGCCTCGTGTCCGGCGCGTGCCACTCCACCGCCAACACCCTGCGCCCCGCGCTGCAGATCCTGAAGACCGCCCCCGGCACCAAGCTCGTCTCGGCCTTCTTCATCATGTGCACCAAAACCCCGCAGTACGGCGCCGACGGCACCCTGCTGTTCGCCGACTGCGGCCTGAACATCGACCCGAATGCCGACGAGCTCTCCGAGATCGCGCTTGCCTCCGCCGAGTCCTGGAAGGCCTTCATGCCCGGCACCGAGCCGAAGGTCGCCATGCTCTCGTTCTCGACCATGGGCTCCGCCAAGGGCGACGTCCCCGCTAAGGTCCAGGAGGCCGTGAAGCTCGCCAACGAGAAGAACCCCGAGCTCGCCCTCGACGGCGACCTCCAGCTCGACGCCGCGCTCGTCCAGTCCGTCGCCGACCTCAAGGCCCCGGGCTCCGCGGTCGCCGGCAACGCCAACATCCTCGTCTTCCCTGACCTTGAGGCCGGCAACATCGGCTACAAGCTCGTCCAGCGCTTCGGCGGCGCCGACGCCTACGGCCCGATCCTGCAGGGCATCGCCAAGCCCGTCAACGACCTCTCGCGCGGCTGCTCCGCCGACGACATCGTGGGCGTCGTGGCGATCACCGCGGTCCAGGCCCAGATGGCGGAGTAAAAAACAAGATCGTCGTGGTTGTGGCCCCTTGCCCTTTATTCGCTGCTCAGCGCTCGGGGCTTCGCCCCTCGCTCGCATTGCTCGCGATTCGCGCGAATAAAGGGCGAGAGGCCCGACTCGCAGGTATTTGACTCCCGGTACGAAAGAAAGGGGCCCAGGCCTTATGGTCTGAGCCCCTTTCTTGTGAGCAAACGCAGGATCAACTGTGAAGGGACAAATAGGACTCTGCAGCTGTGCCTCACAGTACATAGCTATAGCACAGTGCAAACAAGCTAAAGGCAACCACCGCCGAGAGACGCCGAGAACGGTTGCCCTTCCCCGTTCAACCTGCAAGACGGTTGTTGATAGCTAACAACCTGATCGCCCGAGTTGCCGATAGGCAACGCTGCCAAAAACGAAAACGGTTGGTAATCCCGCCAGCCGCAATCCCGCTGCCAAGAGGCAGCGCAGACGGTTATCCCAAGAGCCGCGCACGGTTCCCACGGCCGTCAAGAGGCGGCGAGCACACCACAACCGAGAGCAAAGCCGGCAATTGCTGCCCGCAAAGAGACTCTTGCCAGCCATCAACCGCCCCTCGCAAGAAAGAACTATTCTGCCTCCCCCGCCCAGCGGCCCAGGGCCGCTACGTGCCGTCGCCCACCAAACAAGGGGCATCCGCGCTTGCGTTACCAGGGTTGCCCGCGCCGTCTCGCGTCGTCCCTGGGCAGCTGGCGGGGGCAGACAGCCCGAAGCAACCAACCGGTCACCGTCAGCCACCGGTTGCAGCGATCTTTGCGCCGACGCAAGCGAGGGCGCCGCAGCCGCAGCAGACGCACCAGCAAGCCCGCCGGGCGCCGCCGAGACCACCACGCACAGAAGCCCACCGGGGCGGCGCTCAGCCCTCGTCAAGCTCCTTAAGCCTCAGCAAGCAGCGATCGACGAAACCACACTCGACGTACGCCCGCATGCAGCCGTCGCAGAAGCGGTCTCCGCGTACACACCATGTAATGCAAGCCCTCACTAGGTCGAGGCCAGCGTGTTCTACATCGCACGAGTCGATGCCGTTCTCGGTATCGACCCCGTAGCGCTTGAGAGTCTCGAAGTAGTCCGTGTCGGCGAACCCGTCGAGGGCGTAGAAGTCCTCGATGAAGTCGTCCATGCCGAGGGTCCCGCCGCCGAGCTCCACGCCCAGCTCCCTCCCGGCGAGCGTGCCGGCGTACTTGGTCAGTTTCTCGTACTGTTCACGCGCTTCTCGAGCAGGGCCTTGTTGCCCAGCGCCTCGAGGTTCGCGCGCTTGGAAAGCGGGTCCAGGTTGCCCTCGGCGTCGCGGTTGGAGAGGAACCACACGCTCACGAGATAGGACCACATGCCGTTGGGCGCGTAGTTCAGCACGAAGAGCCTGCGCAGGACCCGGTCGCTGAAGCCCTCCTGCGCGTCGACCTTGTGCCAGAAGCCCAGGAGCGCCTCCAGGTCGCCGAGCGTGCCCTCCTCCTTGAGCATGGCGTAGCCGTCCGCGCCGAAGAAGTCGCGCAGAGACGCGGTGGTGGTGCCGCGGATGCCGAGCCTCGCGCGGCGGTAGTACATGTAGCGCGTGAAGAGCTCGTCCATGGGCGTGCCGCGCATGGGGCGGAAGATGGCGTTGGCGCCGGCCTCGAGCACCTTCCAGCGGCGGATGAACTCGTCCTTGCGGCCCTCGTCGGAGTAGTGCTTGTAGAACTGGCTCTTGAAGATGTCGGCGTCCGAGAGCGGGAGTCCACGGTCGTTCAGGGTGGAGAAGATGCGCAGCGCAGTGTCCTGCGACTCTGCCTCAATGGGCAGCAGGATCACGTTGTTGATGACGCGCGTGGCCATGTAGACGGTGTAGGTGGGCCATTCGCTCACCAGCTGCTCGATCTTTTTCTGGAAGTAGGCGAAGTTGCGGGCGAAGGCGCTCTTCCAGCCGGCGCCCACGTGGCCCTCGCGCAAGATCTCGAGGAACTCGCCCTTGTCGTTGTCCGAGGCCACCTCGGAGTCGATCTTGAAGCGCTCCATGTCGGGCTCGTCGAACTCGTCCGTCTTCCACACACAGCGGGCGATGGCCTCGCGCATCTTCACAGACTGCTTATCCTTCATATTGGCGAACTTGTCGTAGAAGGCACGCAGCAGGAGCATGATGGTGGTGAGGCGCTGCTGGCCGTCGATGATCTCCAGCTGACCGGAGGTAGATAGAAGCACTTTGACCGTTGCGGAATTGATAACGAGAAAGGCCTAATCTGGCCCAACCAGAAAGGCCATATCGACTGGGGGTTTACCCTACCGAGGGCTTGGCTTCACGAGCGCCGGCATTCTCACCGACGCTTTTGCTCGCCGTCGCTTCGTCTCCCCACACCAGCACATCCGGTACTCCCAGGGCAGCAACAGCCCGGCTGAGACCTCCTTCATGTCGCGATCCTTCTCGACCTCGGTGTCCTGGATGATGGAATCGTCGAACTGGATCGAGATATCCCCCTACTCAGGCACACGCTCGCCCATAGCGTGCGCAGATGCCAGCACAGCATACGACACGTCCACGATCGGGCGCTGCAGGCCGATCTCATGCTTCTTGACGTTCCTCATGAGCGCCGAGTTGTCGGGCGAAACCTCCGTAGCGGTGCGCACATACCCGACCTTATCGATGTCGGAGCTGTCAATACCCAAGCCGCGGAGATCGCCGAGCACCTGCAGCGCGAGCCTCAGCACGGGGCTCTGAGCCTCGGTGCGCAGCCCGAGAGCCGAGCAAAGAAGGGACGTCGCCGTAGCGGACCTGCCCAGTGGATAACCGCAGCGAGGCACCTACTCGCGCGGATGCGAAGCCAAGTGCGCCAACGTGCGCAGGACGATCGCCGCGTTGAAGGGCTTGGCCAGGTGGGCGTCCATGCCGGCCTCGAGGCAGGCCTTGCGGTCGCGCTTGAAGGCGTTCGCGGTGAGGGCGATAATCGGGATGCGGCGGGCATAGTTGGTTCCGACGGCGCGCACGGCGCGGGCGGACTCGATGCCCGTCATCTTGGGCATCTGCATGTCCATGAGGATCGCGTCGTAGTAGCCGTCCGGGCTCGCGGAGAACATCGCCTGGGCCACGAAGCCGTCCACAGCCCGCTCGCAAGTGACGCCAGCCACGCCGAGCAGCGTCGACTCGAGCTCGTAGTTAAGGTCGTTGTCCTCGGCGATGAGGACCCGCAAGCCGCAGCAGACTTCCTTTGCCTCCTCGAGGGAGAGCTCCTCGGCGGGCGCCTCGGGCTTCTTCGTTTCCGAAGGCCCCGCGATCGGGAAGTCGAAGGTCACGGTGAAGCGCGTGCCCTCCCCCACCTCGCTCTGGCACGTGATGGTGCCGCCCATGAGGTCGACGACCTCCTTGACGATGGAGAGGCCGAGGCCGCTTCCGCGGATCGCGCTCACGCGGGTGTCGTGCTCGCGCTCGAAGCGGTTGTACATGCGCTGCATGAACTCCGGGCTCATGCCGCGGCCGGTGTCGCTCACCTTGGCGACGAGCCGCGCGCAGCCTTTGCGCGTCGAGGCCCCCTCGAACATCTCGAGCTCCACGCGGCCGTCCAGGGGCGTGTACTTAGAGGCGTTGGACAGCAGGTTCATGACAACCTGGCGCAGGCGCAGGGGGTCGAAGACGAGCACATCGTGCTGGACGTCGTGGAGGTCGAGCTTGGTGATCCTGATGTCGTTCTCGCCCTTGAGCTCGCTTAGGCGCTCGAGGGAGCCGAAGAACTCACGCACGCTCGTCGGCTCGGCGTGGAGGTCCATGGCGCCCTTCTCGATGCGGGCGATCTCGAGCACGTCGTTGACGATCTGCGTGAGGAGCTTGCAGCCCTCGGACACGCGCTCGAGGTCCTCGGAGAGCTTGGCGGGGTCGCCCGCGTCCTTCTTCGCGAGCTCGTTGAAACCCTGGATGGCGTTCATCGGGGTGCGGATGTCGTGCGCCATGCGCGAGAGGAAGTCGGTCTTCGCCTCGTTGGCGGCGCGCTCGCTCTGCGCGATGATGGTGAGCTTCTCTTCCCGGCGACGGGCGTCGCTGATCGAGCTCGTGACGAGAAGCACGTGGGTGAGCGTGCCCGCGTCGTCGCGGCGTCTGGCGATGAAGCGGGCCGTGTGCCAGTTGCCGTCGCGAATGAGGTACTCGATGGCTATGTTCTCGCAGCTAGCGAGGCGCGCGGGGAGCGTCTGGAGGTTGAAGAAGGTGATGACGGCTTCCTGGTAGTCGTCATCGACGAGCGCCTCGGCGAGCTCGAGCAGCTTTTTCGACGCCCGTCCCGCGTCGCCCGTGAGCCGGTGCGCGTCGCCGTAGCTGGAGATCTCCTCGTAGAAGTCCTCGGACAGGTCGATGTGATAGATCATGAAGTAGATCTTCGAGATTGCCGAGAGGATCTCGTTCGAGAGGCGCTGCTCCTGCAGCAGCACCTTGAGGCGCGCCTCGCGAATGCGCTCCTCCTCGACGATGGGGTCGATGTAGCGGAAGCCCAAAAGCACGCGTCGGGAGGCGTCGTCGCCTGCGAGCGGCACGATCTGCCCCTCAAAGAAGCGATGGCCCGCCTTGTTCGGGAAGGCCTCGTAGCGGAAGGTCGTGCGCTCCCCGCCCGCGACGGCGGCGCCGAGGCTTACGAGCGAGATCGCGGAGGTCAGCGCCGCACGCTCCTTCTGGGGGATGAAGGACTGGATGTAGCGGGCGGCGACGTCGGCCCAGTCAACGCGCGCGGTAGCGGAGCCGCCCAGGAGCACGGAAGCGTTGGTGTCCTGCCCCACCTTCATGACCTCGGCCATGCCGGTGTCCAAATCGATGATGTAGACCGCGGTGAAGTCGGCGGTCAGGCTCTCCAGCACGCGGCGGACGCGGTAGAGCGAGGCGAGGAGCCCGTCGCCGCTGGCCTCTGATTCATTTACGGAAGCATTACCCATAGATTAAGCACCTCTTGTCATCGGATACCCATTCTACGGGTGGCACAATGCCGGCGGAAGTGTTGTTCAGACGATTGGTAAAAGCATTACAAAGAAGCTCCCGGCGCGAGGGCCGGGGGCTTGAGCTTGGCTTTGTTGGGCAGGGCGCTATCGCGCGCAGGTTCTAGCCCAACGGGTGCGGGCCGGCGGCGCGGCCCTCGTCGGACATCGACTGGAGGCGCTTCTCGGCGTTCTCGACGAACATGCAGGCGAGATTCTCGGCGGTGGCGGCGTAGGCCTCGGGGCTCGCCCAGGTCTTTTTCGGGTCGAGCAGCTCGTCGGGCACGCCGGGGCAGCTCGTGGGGACCTGGAGGTTGAAACGCTCGTCGTGGACGAACTCGCAGTCGTCGATGACGCCGGACTGGGCGGCCTCGACCATCTTGCGCGTGTACTTGAGCTTGATGCGGCTGCCGGTGCCGTAGGAGCCGCCGGTCCAGCCGGTGTTGATCAGGTAGACGCGGGTGCCGCCGTGCTCGATCTTCTCGCCGAGCATCT
>NZ_DAWEMK010000047.1:0-258 GCF_052362415.1 Paratractidigestivibacter sp.
TTCGACTACACCCTGGCCGACAAATCCGACAAGTTCCTCGACGAGCTCGTGCGCCACCACGTGAGCGGCCAGCTGCGCCTCGCGCCCGAGCACGTGAGCGACACGGTGCTCGCCGCCATGGGCAAGCCGCCGCGCGCCGTCTACGAGGCGTTCTGCCGCCGCTTCGAGCGCGCGACGAAGGCCGCCGGGCTCGAGCAGTACGTGGTCCCCTACCTCATCAGCAGCCACCCCGGCTCCACGATGAAGGAGGCCGTCGAG
>NZ_DAWEMK010000047.1:268-8184 GCF_052362415.1 Paratractidigestivibacter sp.
CCGTCGAGCTCGCCGAGGCCGTGCGCGACATGGGCTACATGCCCGAGCAGGTCCAGGACTTCTACCCCACGCCGTCGACCATGAGCACGTGCATGTTCTACACAGGCGTCGACCCGAGGAACATGCAGCCCATCTACGTGCCGCGCGACCCGCACGAGAAGGCCATGCAGCGCGCGCTCATCCAGTACCGCAAGCCCGAGAACTGGCAGCTCGTGCACGAGGCGCTGCTGCGCGCGGGGCGCCAAGACCTCATCGGCTTCGAGCCGCGCTGCCTGATCCGCCCCTACCCGCCCAAGGCGCGCGACGAGAAGAAGGGCGCGGCGCGGGGAAAGAAGGGCGCGGGACCCCGAGGCGCGGGAGCGAAGGCCGGCGGCTCGAAGGGGGCGAAGGCCGGCGGCGCGAGGGGCGCGGCGGCCAACCGCGGCGCCAAGGCCCCAAAGGCCCCCGCCGCCGGCACAAAGAAGGGCCCGCGCAAAGGCGGGCCCACGAGGAAGAAACCGATGAACTGATGGGCGCCGGGGGCCGAGCCGCGAGAACTCGGCCCCCGGCGCTTCTTGCCGCCGACCGCCCACTCATCGCGCGGGGGAACGGGCGGCGGCGGGGCGATGCGGCGCCTACGCCGCGTCGGCCTCCTCGAACTGCGAGTTGTAGAGCTTGGCGTACGCGCCGCCGGCGGCGAGCAGCTCCTCGTGGTTGCCGGACTCCACCACGTCTCCGTGCTCCATCACGAGGATGAGGTCGGCGTCGCGGATCGTCGAGAGCCGGTGCGCGATGACGAAGCTCGTGCGCCCCTCCATGAGGGCATCCATCGCGCGCTGGACGCGCAGCTCGGTATGGGTGTCTACCGAGCTCGTGGCCTCGTCGAGGATGAGCAGCGGGGCGTCCTTGACCATGGCACTGGCCGGCAGAGACGCTGCCCGGCTCGAGCTCGGTGTCGTAGCCGGCGGGAAGGCTGCGCACCCACTTGAGCAGGCCGCACGCCTCGCAGACCTCATCGAGGCGCTCGTCGCCCACGCCCTCGGCGTCGAAGGCGATGTTCTCGCGCAGCGTCCCCTGGAAGAACCGCGTGTCCTGCAGCACCATACCAAACTGCTCGTGGAGGTTCTCGCGCGTGACGTCGGCGATGTTCACGCCGTCGATGTAGATGCCGCCGTTGCCCACCTCGTAGAAGCGCATGAGGAGGTTCACGAGGGTCGTCTTTCCGGCGCCGGTGGGGCCGACGATGGCGACCTTCTTGCCCGCGAGTGCCTTGGCGCTGAAGTCGCGGATGATGTCGGTTCCCTCTTCGTAGCCGAAGCGAACGTGGCGGAAGTCCACCTCATCGCGCGGCGACTCGATGCGAGCGGGCTTGGCGGACTCGTCGTCCATCTCGTCCTCCTCGAGGAAGTCGAACACGCGCTCGCACGCGGCCGCCATGGTCTGCACCGAGCTCGCGGCCTGCGAGATGTTCTGGAGCGGCTGGGTAAAGAGGCGGATGTAGATCATGAAGGCGACGACGGTGCCGAAGGGGATCGCGCCCGCGAGCGCGAGCGCGCTCGCCGCGGCAACGGTGGGCAGGTAGGGACGGCAGAACCGGGCGAGGCGGCCGAAGGCGTGGCCGAGGTCGACCTTCTGTTCCGCGGCGGTGCTCCCGCCGCCCATCCCGGGCATGTTGTTCTGGCCAGGCATTGGCGATCTCCTCCTTGGAGAGCTGGGAGCTCACGATCTCCCGGTAGGTCGGGCAGCTGCGCATGAGCTCGTCGTGGGTACCGACGCCCACGCAGGAGCCGCCGTCGAGCACGACGATGAGGTCGGCGTCGCGCACCGTGCTCACGCGCTGAGCGACGATGAGCTTGGTCGTGCCGGCGCACTCGCGGGCGAGGGCCTCGCGCAGCTTGCGGTCGGTCGCGAAGTCGAGGGCGCTGAACGAGTCGTCGAAGACAAGGACCTCGGGCCTGCGGGCGATGGCGCGGCCCATGGCCAGGCGCTGGCGCTGGCCGCCAGAGACGTTCCGCCCGCCCTGCTCGATGGCGGCGTTAAGGCCGCCCTCCATGCCCTCGACGAAGTCGGTAGACTGGGCCACCGCGAGCGCGGCGCCCACGTCGTCGCGCGTGATCTCGTGGTCCGTCTTGCCGTAGGCGACGTTGCTCGCGACGGTGCCCTTGAAGAGCGTGGCCGTCTGCGGGATGTAGCCGATGCGGCAGTGGAGCTCCTCGAGCGTGTAGCCGCGCACGTCGCGGCCGTCGACGAGGACCTGGCCCTCCGTGGCGTCGAAGAGGCGGTCGACGAGCTGGACGAGGGTCATCCTGCCTGATCCCGTGGCGCCCACGACAGCGACGGTCTGGCCGGGTTCGACGGTGAAGCTCACGTGGCTGAGCCCCGGGGTGCCGTCGTCGGGATAAGTGAACGAGACGTCGCGAAACTCGATGCGCCCGCGGTCGGCGGCGCCCACGTCGGAGTCGAGGACGCCCACGCCGTCAGTCACGGCGGGCTCGGCCTCGATGACCTCGCTCACGCGCTCGGCGACCATCTGGGCGCGCGGCAGCAGGACGAAGATCATGTTGAGCAGCACGAACGCGAGGACCACCTGCATGCCGTAGTTCGAGAAGACGACCATCTGCGAGAAGAGCGTGAGGCGCGCGCCCGGCGCGGCGGCCTCGATGAGGACGGCGCCGATCCAGTAGACGGCCAGGGTGAGGCCCGAGGTCACGAGCGTCATGCCCGGGTTCATGATGGCCATCACGCGGTTGGCGATGAGGTTGTTGTCCGTGAGCTCGTCGTTCGCGCCGGAGAAGCGCTCGCGCTCGTAGCCCTCGGCGTTGTAGGCGCGCACGGGGCGCACGCCGGTCAGGTGCTCGCGCAGCAGGCGGTTGAGCACGTCGGTCAAGCCCTGGACCTTCTGGAAGCGCGGGATGCAGACGACGACGGTGAGCGCGAGCATGAGCGCGATGGAGAGCGCTGCCACGGCGGTCGCGAGCGTCCACTCCCAGCCGAAGCCGACGATCTTCACGACGGCCCAGATCGCCATGACAGGGGCCTTGACGATGGCCGAGAGGCCCATCGAGACGAGGTTCTGGATCTGGGTTATGTCGTTCGTGCAGCGGTTGACGAGCGACGCCGCGCCGAAGCGGTCGACGTCCCCGCGCGAGAGGTCGAGCGCCTGGTTGAAGACCTTCTCGCGAAGGGTGCGCGAGAGGCCCGCCGCCACGCGGGAGGTGAGGTAGACGCAGATGACGTTGCACACGAGCGAGCCTGCGGCGCACAGCATCATGTAGCCGCCCTGGACGAGGATCTGGCCCATGGTGGAGCCGGGGGTCTCGGCGAGCGAGGTGATCGTCGCCATGTAGTCGGGCAAGGTGAGGTCGAGCCACACCTGCAGGACCACGAACACGAGCGTGAGCAGGGCCTGCCCGCGCTGGCGCTTGTCGAGGTATCTGAGCAGTTTCAGCATCGCGAGTTTTCCTTTCATTGTTAGGTATTTGACGGTAAGTAATCCGCCGCGTTGTGCGGCGGATGATTGGCGGACGAGGGCCGAGGCTGCGGACGGTTGGCGGATGGAGCCGGCGGCCGCTTACGGGCGGTGCTGGGACCGGGCCCGTGACCTCGCAGTTATTTGACGAGGGGCTCCGCGATCCTCTCCACCAGGCGGGCGAGCTCGAGCTGCTCCTCAGCCGAGAGCGGCGCCAAGAGGGACGAGACCCCGCGCACGGCGGACTGGAAGTTCGCCTCGCCGAAGGCCTCGCCGGCAGGCGTGATGCGCACGATCACGCCGCGGCCGTCCTCGGGGTTCGTTTGGCGGACGACGTATCCCTTGCGCTCGAGTGCCTTGAGCGTGTTCGCCACCCGTGCGCTCGAGACGCCGAGGGCATCCATGAGCTGGGAGGGCGTGGCCTCGCGGTCATGCTGGACGAGGCAGCCGAGGACGCCCATCTCGCCGCGCGAGGCGTTGAGCGCGTCCATGCCGCCGGCGTTCGTGATGGCGCCCATCGCGCGGGTCACCTTATAGGCAGCGAGGCTCGATGCGTCATCCGCGGAAGGTTTCTCCATGCGATTCCCCTTTCAGTGTTAGCTTTTACTGCTAGGTATTGTATCCACGCCATTTGCCTTCTAGTGCAAGATATTTGACCGGTACAAACGCTCCACAAACCACGAGTTGTTCCGGCGCATGGGCAAGAAACCAGCGCCTGCGGCCGCGCGCCGAGCCGAAACATGGCAAACTGGCATACCGGCCTGGTGATCCGCCCCGGGCCGTCGAGTCACACAGAAACGAGGCGCCGCCCGATGGTCAAAGACATAGTCCGCTCTCCCCTGCTGCTCCGCGTGCCGAGCGAGCCCGCGGTCCCGCACTCCGCGCTCGACTCCGAGGTGGGTCAGGACCTTCTCGACACGCTCGCCGCGCATGCCGACGAGTGCGTCGGGATGGCGGCGAACATGATCGGGCAGCGCCGGCGCATCATCGTCGTCGCCAACGGGGCGCGCCATATGCTCATGCACAACCCCGAGATCCTCGAGGCGAGCTGCCCTTACCAGACCGAGGAGGGGTGCCTCTCGCTCGAGGGGACGCGCCCCTGCACGCGTTACCGCCGCATCAAGGTCCGCTACCTTGACGAGTCCTGGAACGAGCGGACCTTCACCTTCACGGGCTTCATCGCCGAGATCATCCAGCACGAGATCGACCACTGCGACGGCGTCGTAATCTAACAGCCCCGAAGGGTGTCCCCGAATGATGAGTGTCCCAGGAAGCTGCAGCCAATGACTGTCACTAGCTGACGGCACCAACACTGGGTGACAGTCATTGCGTGATGGGTGGCACAGGATGATGTGTGTCCCAGAAAGCTGCACGCAATGACTATCACCCAGTGTTGGTGTTAGTCGGAGAGCTTGGCGGAGATGAGGTCGGAGAGGACGTCGCCGAGCTCGTGGCCGGCGACGCGCATCATCTGCGGGAAGCGGCTGTAGTAGGTGAGGCCGGGAGTCGAGTTGACCTCGTTGAAGACGACCTCGCCCTCGGGCGTGACGAACATGTCCACGCGCGCGAAGCCCTCGCAGCCGAGTGCCTCGTAGACGCGCTGGCCGGCGTCCTTGACCTTGGCCAGGAGCTCCGGCGAGAGGTCCGACGGGCAGCGCAGCTCGGTATTCGCGCCGGGGTTCTTCTCGAGGTGGATGCGGAAGAACCCGTCGCCGGTGACGACGATCTGGTCGACCTCGCCCATACTGACGCCGCGGACGGCGTCGCCCACGACGGCGCAGCCGACCTCGTCGCCGACGATGGCCTCCTCCACGGCGACCTTGCGGTCGAGCGCGAACGCCGCGGAGAGCGCCTTCTGGTAGCTCGCCTCATCGGTCGCCTTCGAGACGCCGATCGAGGAGCCGCCGCGCGCCGGCTTGACGAAAACGGGGAAGCCGCCGCAGGCCTTCACGGCCGCCAAGGCTTCGGACACGGTAGAGCCGCGGTAGAGGACCTCACACTTGGGTGAGCGGACGCCGGCGGCCGCAGCGAGGCGGTGGCTCGCGTCCTTGTCCATGCACACGGCGCTCGAGAGCACGCCGCAGCCGACGTAGGGCACGCCGCAGGTCTCGAGCGCGCCCTGCAAGGTGCCGTCCTCGCCGCCCTGGCCGTGCATGACGGGCAGCGCCACGTCGACGTCGATCCGCTCGAGCCCGCCGTCGCGAAGCGCGAAGAACCCGCCCGCATGCTCGCCCATGCCGGGGACGAGGACGACGCGCTCGGTGTCGTGGGTCTCCCAGTCGCCGGTCACGTCTGCGGAGTCGCCGGTGTAGTGCAGCCACTCCCCCGCCTTCGTAATGCCGATGAGGACGAGCTCGAAGCGGCCGGCGAGCGCGCTGATGACGTTGTCGGCGGACTTGCAGGAGATGTCGTGCTCGGTGGAGATCCCGCCGAAGAGGATGGCGACCTTGGTCATGGTTGGGGGCCTTTCGTCGTGATGTGGTTGGTATCGGATTCGCGCGGTGCGCGCGAGACTGCTCAAGCCGCACTATTCTACGCCATGAAAAAGGCCCCCTCCTGAGGAAGGGGGCCTGCGGCAGGTTTGTTCCGCCGACCGTCCGCGGACAGCGACGACGAGGGATCGCGGGAGCCGCCCGCGACGGGCTAGGCGCGGTACTTCTCGGGCACCTGGTCCATGGTCTGCCACTTGCCGAGGGCCTCGTCGACGGTCATGCCCGCAGAGATCGCGTCCTTGCGGCAGGCGTTGACGGCCTGGATCTCCTTCATGCGCTCGCCCGTCAGGGTGTAGCCCTTCATGGCCAGCAGCGTGAGCACCCAGGCGATCATCGGGATCACGCAGAACAGCACGATGGTCAGCCAGTTCATGCCGTCGGCGTACGGGGTCGTGGTGTCGGGCAGCTGCGTCAGGCCGACGGCCAGAAGCGCGATGCCGACGACGGTGGTGGAAAGCGAGCTCACGAGCTTGTCCACGAACGAGAAGAGCGTGCCGATGACGCCCGGCGCGTAGTTGCCGGAGCGGTACATCTCGTAGTCGGAGCAGTCGGCGATCATCGGGATGGCCATGTCGGCGGTGGAGTAGTACGCGCCGTAGCCCAGGCCGTAGAGGGCGATGAAGATGATGGTGTAGGCGTTGAGCGTCAGGTGGAAACCGCCCTCGGTGCTGAAGATCGAGAGGCAGAACGCCGGGTTGCCGGGGTTCCACATGGCCAGCAGCGCGACGACGCCGACGTAGAGGGCGAGCGCCAGGGTGGTGAAGGTCACGAGGGTCTTCTTTTGCCCGTGCTTTTGGCTCATGCGCAGGCCGCCGAGGAAGAAGGGCGCGGAGAACACGTAGCCCATCACGTACATGGGCAGGTACAGGCCGTTGTAGTTGCCCATCATGCAGCTGTACAGAAGGACGCCGACCGAGGTGTTGGTAGCGACGGCGAAGGCGAACTTGGTGCCGGAAGCCGCAACCATGAGGCGCTGGAGCTCCTTGTTGGACTTGAAGATCTGGACGTAGTCCTTGAGGGTGAGCTTGTTCTCGTCACCCTCCTTGGACTCGCCGCCGAGGCCCCAGTACTCCTTCTTGTCCTTGCCGGCGATGCCGATGACCGCGAGCGCGGTGAGCGCGGCGGACAGCACGATCACGAGCGGGATGAGGAAGTTGAAGAACGCCTCGGTGCCAAAGCCGACGTTGCCGCCGACGATGGAGGCGACGGCCATGGTCACACCCATGCCGACGAGCGACGCGATGGTGTTGAACAGCGTGAAGGTTGGGCGCTGCTTGGGGTCGTTGGTCAGGCAGGTCTGGCCCGAGCGCGTGCAGGAGGTCTGGATGGAGTAGCCGACCATGAGCAGGATGTAGAACACGGTGTAGGCCACGTACTTGACCGCGGTCGCGTCCTCGGGAATCAGGCGCGTGCCGTAGAAGAGCAGAAGCGACGAGACGATCATCACGACGTTGCCGAGCACCATGAACGGGCGGAACTTGCCGAACTTGGTCTCGGTGCGGTCGATGAGCATGCCCACGACCGGGTCGATGAAGGCGTCGAGCGCGCGGGTGACGGTGACCATCGTGGTCGCGAACGCGAGCACGAGGCCGAGCACGCCGTTGGCATAGTAGGCGATGTAGTTCATGAGAAGGACGTAGTACACGTTCGTCGCGCCGTTGTTGAACGGGAAGAGGACGAGCTGGTACATCTTGGCCTGGTTGAGCGAGGTGGACGCGCCCTCCCCCGCGGGTTTCTGTGCGGTATCTGCCATGCGATTTCCTTTCTGGATCGGCGGGTCCAGCATAAATTGACTGGCTAATATACTAGTTCATCCGTTTTTCCCCGGATTCTCGAAGCCGGCTCCAACCGGCTCTGCGGCACGCTTTGGCCGGTGAACGGAATATTCCTGCCCAAAATCGTGCGATTACGAAAAAGAGCCCCGCCCCTGCGAGTCGCAGACGGGGCGGGACTCTGGTTCAGCAAGTGCCGCAAGC
>NZ_DAWEMK010000047.1:8194-10249 GCF_052362415.1 Paratractidigestivibacter sp.
CCGCACGCTGTCATACCAGATGCAGCGTCACAGCCATTGCCGGTCGAGCTAATCGGTCGGCTCGGCGTCCTTGAAGGCGGGCAGGAACGCGGCGACCACGAGCACGAGCGCGGCGACCACGAGCAGCACGGTCGCGACGATCGTGGAGTTGAAGACGCCCCAGCCGATCTGGTTGGACGCGTTCCACGAGAAGAGCCCGGACGCGAGGATGACCCTGGCGCCGATGACCTTGACGGCAGTGAACACGAGCGCGAAGACCGCGACGGCCGAGCACGCATTCGCGAAGATCGGGTTCAGCCCGTCCTTGGCCTGCGCGAGGGCGCCGGCGACGGTCAGCACGATCGCGACGACGATGAGGACGAGGTAGAGCGGCAGGCCGGCGAGCGCGTAGTCGGCGCTCTTCGTGGAGCACAGCACGGTCGCGACGGCGCCGGCGACGGCGAGGACGATGCCCGCGGCGTCGAGGTAGAGGCCGAACCCGCGCTTCTTGCCCGCGGTGAGGTTCTTGGATGCCATCCTATGCCTCCTTCTTGGAGTTCTTCTTGCCGGTCCTGGCGGAGAGCACGGCAAAGACGACGGTCAGGACAGCGCTCACGGCGATGGCTGCGATGTATGCGATGCGCCACCAGGTGGGCTGCTGCTCGACGTGCGCGGTGGAGTTGTAGCGGTTGGTGAGGTTGGACTTGGAGAGCGCGAAGAGCACGTTGTGAGCGGCGTCCTTGACATTCTGCTGCAGGTGCGCGTCGCCCTTGACGGTCTCGATGCCCGGGGTCAGGCCGTCGCTCTGCTTGGCGAAGATCGAGGTGGACTCGATGGTGGTGCCGCCGTCGAAGCCCGAGATGCCGCGGGTATCCCAGCAGGTGACGCCGGAGTTGAGCACGGAGCCGTAGAGGTCGGTGTCGTCGTAGATGTCGGTCACGCAGTAGCCGTGGAAGCCCCACTCGTTCTTGAGGATCCCGGTGATCAGGCCGTAGGAAGAGGTGCACTCGACAGGGCCGACCTTCGAGAAGGAGGTCATGACGCCCTTCATGCCCTCGTCGACGTCATCGGTATCGTACTTCGTTGCCTCGAAGGCGATCTGGAAGGCGCGCAGGTCTCCCTCGCGGGCCTTCTGCTCGGTCATGTACGGAGCGATGCCGTAGCGGTTGGTCTCCTGGTCGTTGAAGGCGAAGTGCTTCGGGGAGGCGATGAGGCCCTTCTTCTCGGCGGCGATGGCGAACTCCATCGCGGCGTTGCCGGTGAGGATGGCGTCCTCGGAGTAGTACTCGCCGTTGCGGCCGTTATAGGCGGAGCGGTGCGTGTTCAGGCCCGGGCCCCAGAGGATGGGGATGCCGAGGAAGAGCGCCTCGTCGCCCACGTAGTCGCCGACCTCGCCCATGAGGTCGGGGTCGAAGGAAGCGGCCACGACGGGGGCGGAGCCGAGCACGGCGCCGATCCAGCCGGCGTTCGCGTCGTCGTCGGCGATGGCCCAAGGGGCGTTCTTGTCCTTAGAGGCGTTGAGCGCCAGCGAGATGCCGATGCCGTTGTTCTCGGTCATGTAGTCCTCGTAGGTGCCGAGGGCCCTGGAGCCAGGGATGCTCGGGCCGCCGAAGGTGGCGATGTTCAGGGCCTCCTGGAGGGAGAACTCGTCCATGGCCTTGTCCCAGGCCTCGTCGTCGAACTTCTTGTCAAAGAGGTCCCAGAACTTGATGCCGGAGTCCTTGCCCCAGGTGATGGACGAGGTGTCGTCGCCGGTCTTCACGTCGTAGTAGTGGGCGTTCAGGTCGCTGATGAGCTCGTCGTCCTTGAGCTCCATGTCGGAGTAGGTCTTGGGCCAGGTCGCGCCCCAGTCGGCGCGCGAGAGGTTGGTGACCTCGCCGTCCTGGAAGTGGTTCCAGTCCGAGTACTCGAGCTGGTTGGAGATCTTCTGGCCGGTCTTGGAGACCGAGAAGGCCGTCTTTGCGAGGAAGTTCTCGTCGATGTCCTTCTTGCAGGCCTTGGAGGCGTCGGAGGCGCCGGAGATCTTCGCGGTCGAGACGCCCTGCGCGGCCATCATGTTGTTCAGCGCGTCGTGGG
>NZ_DAWEMK010000047.1:10259-12661 GCF_052362415.1 Paratractidigestivibacter sp.
TCGTGGGCGCCGTTGCCGATGGCGAAGTAGTAGCTGCCGGGGTCGAGGATGTAGGTGCCCTTGGTACCGTCGCCGTTGTCGTGCTCGGAGTCGTAGGAGGCGATGTACTGCAGGTCGACCTTGACGTCGACCTCCTCGGAGGCGCCGGGGGCGAGCTCGGAGGTCTTGCCGAAGCCGAGGAGCTGAACCGCGGGCTTCTCGACGCCGCCGGCGGTGTAGGGGGCCTGGCCGTAGACCTGGACCGCGGACTTGCCGGCCACGTCGCCGGTGTTGGTCACGTTGACCTTGAAGGTCGCGTAGGCCTCGGTCTCGCCGTTCTTGCCCTTGGTGACGCTGAACTCGGGCTCACCCATGAGCTCCTGCTTGAAGGTGGTGTAGCTGAGTCCGTAGCCGAAGCTGTAGGTGACCTCGTCGTCGTAGTTCCAGGCGCCCTCGCCGGCGGTCGCGCCCGCCTCGGAGGTTGCGTTGCCCTGGCCGAGCGCGGCGTCGTAGTAACGGGTCTCGTAGTACTTGTAGCCGGTGTAGATGCCCTCGGCCTCGATCACGTACTTGCTCGAGGTGTCGCCGAACTGGCCGGCGGAGCGGGTGAGGACGTCCTTGTTGGCATAGGTGAAGTCGCCCATGTTCTTCGCGGACGGCGCGGAGTTCTCGTTCACGGCGTAGGTGTCGGACAGCGAGCCGGAGGGGTTCGCGCGGCCGACGAGGAGGTCGGCGATACCCAGGGTGCCGTAGGCGCCGGGGTGGCCGACCCACAGGATGGCCGAGACGTTCGGGTCGTCGGCGAGCTCCTGGATCTGGACCGGGGTGTCGGTGTTCACGAGGACGACGACGTTCTTGGAGCACTCCTCGGCCATCTTGATGGCCTCGCGCTCGTTGTCGGTGAGCTCGAGCGGGTCCGAGGCGCCGATGCCGTCGGCGACGGAGCCGGGCAGGAAGTCGTTGGCCTCGGCGGAGGCGCGGCTGATGGTCACGATGGCGGCGTCGCCGTACTGCGAGCAGCTCGACGCGAGGTCGCCGCCGGCGGCCTGCTCGACCTCGGAGCGGCTCGGCTCCTTCGGGTCGTAGTCGGGCGTCGCGACCTCGTTCTCGGCGTGGTTATAGGTCTCGTTGAGCGAGGTGTAGGCGCTAACGAGCGTCGGATTGATGTTCAGGCCCGCGCCCTCGAAGTCGAACTCGTCGCCCGACCAGCCGCCGGGCATGGTGGACTGCGGCGGGGTGAAGCTGATGCCGCGGTCGTCGCCGCCGGCCTTGCCCATCTGCATCTTCACGGAACGCGCGATGGTGTCCTAGAAGTCGGTCTTGTTCTGCGAGAGAGCCTGCTCGAGGCTGATGCAGGGGCCCATGACCTTGGTGCCCATGCCGGAGCCGAGCAGCATCGTGTGGCTGCGGATGCCGAACAGCGAGACGTTCTCGCCGGACTGCAGCGGCAGGCCGCGGCCGTCGGAGGTGTTGTTCTTCAGCAGGACGGCGCCCTCGGCCTCCTGCTTACGACCGAGGTCGATGCCCTTCTGGATCAGGGCGCGAGAGTTGCCCGTCCCGTCCGCGTTGAGGACGTCGGAGGAGGGCTTGTAGTTCTCGTAGAGGGGCTCGTCGGCCGTGGAGGTCGAGACGAACTTCTCGCTGGTGGTGCCGAGGTTGGAGTCAATCGTGGAGCGGTACCCCTCAAGCAGCGTTCCCGCGCCCATCGAGAGTGACAGGGTGAACGCGCATACCGCGGTGAGTCCCCTGTACAGACCGGCTCTCACGACCTTCCGTGCCTCTTTTTCTTCGCTCATGTGAGCTCCCTTCCATGTGGTAACTGATATACCAGCAATTGAATACTGACTGGATTTGAAGGTCCTGTGATATATCAGATAGCTAAATGGAGGGATTTAGTTGGTGAACGGTAGTATTTGGCGACCTAAATGGCTTTTGGAACAAAAGAAACGGCTGACGGAATCGATTACCCCGCCAGCCGCGCTCTTACTAATATATCTGACGAATTCGGCTAGTTCCCGTACTCGCGCTGCGCCCCCATCGAGAAGACCACGCGTCCGAGTAGGTCGACGAGCTGCGATTTCTCTGCAGGATCGAGGCACGAGAGCGCCTCCTCGTCCCACTCGGTCACCAACTCCTCGACGAACGCAGAGACCTCCTTGCCCTTCTGGGTGAGGTGCAGGAGGTTCGAGCGCCCGTCCGCGGGGTTCGGCGCACGCTCGATGACGCCCGCCTCGACGAGCTTGGACACCGAGCGCGTCGAGTAACCCACGTCGACGCGCAGGGCGTTGTTCATCTCGGTCTGGGTGCAGCCCTCGTGCGCGCCGACGTAGAGCACGAAGTACACGAGCCCCTGCGAGAGCCCGACCTCCTTCAGGCGCTCGGCGCATATCTCCTGGAAGTTGTGGCGCAGGCCCGAGACGAGC
>NZ_DAWEMK010000048.1:0-7936 GCF_052362415.1 Paratractidigestivibacter sp.
GCTCCTGATGATGATCATCATGAGCTTCGTCTTCTCGTATTTCCTGAAGAGCGGCGACATCCAGAACTACCCGCTCTACCTCATCGTCGGCAACATCACCTTCATGCTCATGAGCGACGCCACCAACGGCGGCCTCGGCTCCATCATCGGCGCCTCGTCACTGCTCAAGAAGGTCAAGATCGACCGCTGGGTCTTCCCGGTCCAGAAGGTCTTCTCGGCCGCGGTCAACTTCGCCTTCAGCCTCATCGCCGTCGCCATCGTCATGCTCTTCTTCCGCATCCCGCCCACCATCCACATGCTCTGGATGTTCGTCGCGCTGCTGCTGCTCATGGTGTTCTGCATCGGCATCAGCCTGCTCATCGGCGCGCTCGCGGTCTTCTTCCGCGACATGATCCACCTCTGGAGCGTCCTTCTGACCGCGTGGACCTACCTCACCCCGATCTTCTGGAGCCTGAAGCTGCTCACGGACAACCCGGCGACCCCCGGCTTCGTCATCGCAGTGGTCAAGCTGAACCCGATGTTCAACTACATCGAGATCATGCGCAGCGCCATTGTCTACCAGGCCAACCCCTCCTGTATGTGCCTGCTGCTCGCCGCCGTGTGGGCCGTCGTCGCCCTCATCGCGGGCATCGCAGTCTTCAAGAAGACCGAGCACAAGTTCATCCTCTACATCTAGGAAGCGAGCCGCACCATGGCATACGTCTCTTTGCCCGCGTCCCCCGACGAGGAGTACTCCATCGAGGTCGACGACGTCTCTATGATTTTCAACATCGCTTCTGAGGTCCTTAACAACCTCAAGGAGTACTTCATCAAGGCCATGCGCCACGAGCTGTTCTTCAAGGAGTTCCGGGCCCTCAACCACATCTCGTTCAAGGTCCGCAAGGGCGAGGTCGTGGGGCTCGTGGGCACGAACGGTTCCGGCAAGTCCACGATGCTCAAGTGCATCGCCGGCGTGCTCGAGCCCTCCGAGGGAACGATCAAGGTCCGCGGCAACATCGCGCCGCTGATCGAGCTCGGCGCGGGCTTCGACCCCGAGCTCACCGCGCTGGAGAACATTTATCTCAATGGCGCGCTGCTGGGCTACTCGCACGATTTCATCGATGAGCACCTCCAGGACATCATCGATTTCGCCGAGCTTCAGGACTTTATGGAGATGCCGCTGAAGAACTACTCGAGCGGTATGGTCGCGCGCATCGCCTTCGCCATCGCGACGGTGACCGAGCCTGATCTACTCATCGTCGACGAGACACTGTCGGTCGGCGACGTCTTTTTCCAGGAGAAGTGCCTGAAGAAGATCCGCTCCTTCATCGACTCAGGCAAGGTCACGGTCCTCTTCGTCAGCCACTCGATGGATCAGGTGGCAAAGATCTGCGACCGCTGCGTCTGGATCGAGAAGGGCCAGCAGCGCATGGACGGCCCCACCGCCGAGGTCCTCGAGGCGTACGAGAATCAGTTCAAGTAGAGCCGGCGTTGTAGGGGGTGTGCGGGCTTCTTTGCCGTTGCTGCGCATCCCCTCGAAATCTAACCCCCAAACGAGGGACGTTTTCGATGGCTATTGCCCTCAGAAACGTCCCTCGTTTGGGGGTTAGTTGCCATCCTTGGTCACCAACACTGGGTGACAGTCATTGGCTGCAGCTTTTGAGGACACACATGATTTCTTTTTTTGAAAGGTTGTGCCCGGGCCGGGAAGCGAGCTTCTACCCGAAAAATCACTCTGTCAATCTGAGCGTCGTGATTGTGGTCCTGTCCGAGTGTAAGAAGAGAGCCGTTCTGTCGGGTAATCAAGCTTGTCCATGCCCTCGGGATCTCTCTTAACCGTCTTTTGGAGCAGCGTCCATCCAACCTCTAAGCGGACGATGTGCTTGGCTTGGATTGACCCAGGCCGTCGCCTGTCAAATTCGATGGTGACTATGGTGTAAATCTTGTTCAAGGCGAAGATCGATGCCTCGCCGACGGCTTTGGAGATGGCGTCCTTCGCCTTATCCTAGATTCTGGTCAATCGAATTGTGTCAAGTCATTGACAACTCCCTCGGCTGATTCCGCGGCCGTGTGGACGTAATGAACCATGTCCATATCACGCTTCGTCGGGACGATTCTTCCCGGCGAATCTCCAGTGCTCCATAATGAGCGTCCCATCTGCCTTGCACTCGCGGATCACGCATTTCTTTGCCTCTGACGAATCGACGACATCATTGTCGTCATTGAGATAGTAAATCTCTGAATAGTCGCCTCCAGCAGGCGTTGCCTCATTGACACGCTCGTAAGATGACATCTTAGTCTCCGAGGAACTGGTTGATTTTATGATTGAGCTGGTAGGGACATCTCGCTCTTTTTGAGCGGCGCTGGTCTGACTGGTAACTAATAATCAGTGACTTTGTGTACTGATTACTGAACCTTTCGCGGGAATAGATAGAGAGGTCGGAGGCTGACTTTGGACATGACGACTAAAGAAATTATCTCCATTTTCTTCTTTGGCATTTGCTTACCCGGTCGCATCAATGGCGTGGGCCTATCTGGAGGTGCGCGATATCGACAGGTACGACGGGGACAATCATTTTGTAGATGATGTCGTTGCTGCCGCAATTGACGGGTCGCTTTTTGAAAGGGCTAAAGCCTAGTCCCATCAGCAAGGATGACGCCAAGATTGTTGATTGCTCGGTCTTCTTTGTTTGCGGGATAACTGTTGAATTAGCTAGGGTACTTCTCTGGAAGTACCCTATGTTACCGAGAATTGACAAAACCGCAGGTCGTGGAAAGAAGGGCGCTTGAGGGACGCTGTTAGGGTACTTCTATGGAAGTACCTTATGTTCTCGGAGCGGATTCACGGCGAGGCAATGCGCGAGCTCGCAGCCCAGAACACCCGCGCCGTATACCAGAGTTCGCACGTGAGTCCCTTATTTCCGATAGAAGTGGAAGTCGCAGCAATCCCCGCCGTACCCCAGGGTCTTTGTGCGCGAGAAGCCCAATTTTCTGAGGCCGCCGTAGTTCACGTCGTCGACGTCGCAGAACAGCGGGCACAGCTCCGGGCATCCGTTTTCCACGCAAGCGTCGTGCCAGAGGCACTTGGTGATCGAGGCGTCAAAATAGTCGCGGCCGTGATCCTGCGTGCTCTCCCAGAGATCGCTCGTGCGCATGGTGTGCAAGAAAACGTGTTTGTAGATGCCGAAGAACCCGGGGATGACCTGGGCTTTATTTGTGAAAGCGTGCTTTTGCGCGGCAACGACGTCCATCATGTACGAGCGCATGAGCTCGCGTGCGTGCTCATGCGGAAGCGAGGATCCCATGAGCGCCTTATAGAGCGCAATGCGGGGGAGGATGGTCTCCTCGAGGGTCTTTGCCTGCTCGGCGGATTTGCCGGAGACATTGGAGATAAGTTCGCGAAGCAGTGCGGATTGCCGTGCGAACAACTCGCGCGCGGCGTGGCCCTCCAAGTTGTCGGTGAGAAATTCCTTGATGTCTGCCTGTTGCTTGCTGCCCATGATGCCCGATCCTCCGGAAGCCGCTTGTTCGCTTCATGCAAGAAAGTATAGCATGGCTAACTTATTCGTTTTCGCTCATGAGGAGGAGGTGGTGTGAGCCTGTGATCCGCTGGTTTCCCTTTGGGGCTCTATTGCCGATGCCGTTCGCCGGAACCTGGGACGGCGGGTCCAGTCAGGCGGCATAATCTCAGGGATGGGGGAGGGCGCGAGCCCTTCTTGGCGAAGGGGCTGTTATGGACTACCGCAAGTCGAATAGGGAGCCGGCGCGAAAGAACGCACTCGGCGAAGAGCCAATGCGCGACGTCGCGACCAGCGAAGCCCGAGATGCCAACGAAGCCCGAGATGCCGCTTCTGATTCCTTGGGTTCCGCGCCCACAAAGAAGACCGACTGCAAGTGGCCCGAGCGCAGCGACATCGTCGAGCCTTGCGACGTCTGGTTCAAAGGCGACGACCGCGCTATCGTGACTTGCAGCCCCAACAGCCCGCATCCTCGCGTCTACCTCATGAAGCACGAGACCATCTGGACGGTCGACGACGTCGTTGAGGACGCCGACCTCGAGCAGCTGCTCGAGGGCTACGAGCTTGCCCCGAACGAGACCGAGGACCAGAAGTATGCGATCACGAAGGTGCTCTGCGAGCACCTTGCATACGTTTGGCGAGGCAGCTCCGATGCCGATGCGGATTCGTATTCTTGGACTCCGTCGGCTGAGTTCGCTTCGAGCGAAGACATTGAGCCGGAATCTAAGCCTGACTTTGGGCCGCAGCCTAACTATGAACCGCGGCCCCAAACCTCTCAACAGCGCTCGGGTTGGCACAAGTACTTCGGCATCAGCATCAATTTCTAGCAGCACCTTTTTTGCTGCTGCATTGGCGAATCCAGTGAGCGTTTCTCGCTTTTGATAGTTTCCCGTCTTTGAGATCGAGGGCGGCGAGCAACGCTTACTTCTTTGTAGCTGTGCAGACTGTACAACAGAAGTGCAGCCTGCACTTCCGAGAAAAACGCTGAGTGCAGTCTGCACTTCAAAGGTGCGGCCTGCATAACCCCGCTGTAGTGCAGCCTGCACAAGCTGGCAACAGTGCAGCCTGCAGAAGCTGACGGCAGTGCGGCATACACAAGCTCGCTGCAGTGCATCCTGCGCAAGCAAAACTTAGTGCACCCTGTACAGCTTGCCGAAGTTCTGAGCGAAGCGCGGGCTGCATCCTTCTCGGTTGGGCTGACGGAGCGAACTATCGCCAGTACCGTGAGGCAGTCTACTCAACTATCCCGAAGAGCAGTCTGCTCTATGGGAGAGAAGTCTTCTCTTCTGGAAATGCGAGGGAAAGAAGTCTTCTCTTGTCATGAGAAGTCTTCTCGGATGCGCAGAAGAGAACGCTGCCCTTGACAGCCTCGGCAATCCCCCAGGTAAATCCCCACGTCATCAAAGATTGGCACATGGATTAGCACAAGCGATGTGGCGCCGCCCGCCCTCGACACCTCGTCGACCGCTCGCCGCCGCGGCCCTTGCCCATCGCGCCGCGCAGGCGTACACTCTCACAGAACCTTTAAGCGCGGTACGAGAGACCAGCAAGGTGAGACACCCCTCAACCACGAGGGACGCCCATAGACGAGCTGGATGTCCTGTGCCGCGCGCAAACGGTCAGGGCATCTTTTTTGTCGAAGGGAGTCCCATGGAAGAGGCCAGGCTCAAGGCCCAGATCATGGACGAGCAGGCGATGGGCCGCGCCCTCACCCGCATCGCCCACGAGGTCATCGAGCGCAATGAGGGAGCCGAGGGCATCGGCATCGTCGGCATCGTGAGCAGGGGAGCGATCCTCGCGCCGATGCTCGCCGACGAGATCGAGAAGATCGAGGGCATCCGCCCGCCGGTGGGCACGCTGGACATCAGCTTCTACCGCGACGACGTCAGCCGCCACATCGCGCCCGTGCTCCACAGCACCAACATCCCGTTCAACGTTGACGACCACGACATCATCCTCGTGGACGACGTCCTGTTCACGGGCCGCACTATCCGCTCGGCGCTCGACGCCCTCATCGACTACGGCCGCCCGAAGACCGTCCAGCTCGCCGTCATGGTCGACCGCGGCCACCGCGAGCTGCCGATTCGCGCCGATTACGTGGGCAAGAACGTCCCCTCCTCCCGCGACGAGGACGTCCGCGTGAACATCAAGCCCAGCGACGACACCACGTCCGTCGAGATCTGGACCAAACCGAGCAAGCACAACGGAGGTGCGCAGTAATGCTCTCAGTCAAGCACCTGATCGACACCACGAGCCTCACCGAGGACGACATCTACCAGATCCTCGACACGGCCCGCGCGTTCGAGGACGTCAACAACCGCGCCATCAAGAAGGTCCCGGCTCTCCGCGGCCGCACGATCGTGAACCTCTTCCTGGAGCCCTCTACCCGCACGAAGTCCTCCTTCGAGCTCGCCGAGAAGCGCCTCTCGGCCGACTCCCTCAGCATGGGCGGCGCCACGTCGTCCGTCGTCAAGGGCGAGTCGCTCGCGGATACCATCCAGACCATCGACGCCATGAACGTCGACATGTTCGTCTGCCGCGCCAAACTCGCCGGCACTCCGCAGAAGATTACCGAGCACACCAACGCCATCGTCATCAACGCTGGCGACGGCAAGCACCAGCACCCCACGCAGGCCATGCTTGACCTTTACACCATGCGTAAGCACTTTGGCCACCTCGACGGCCTCAAGGTCGCCATCGTGGGAGACCTTTCCCACAGCCGCGTGTGCGGCTCTTTGGTCCCCGCCCTCAAGACGGTCGGCGCGGACGTCACCCTCGTCGGCCCCCCGACCTTCCAGGTCGACGACCCCGATTACTTTGGCGTGCCCCAGACCGCGGACTTCGATTCCGTGATTCCCGAGATGGACGTTATCTACATGCTGCGCGTCCAGCTTGAGCGCATGGAGGGTGCCTCCATTCCTTCTCGCCGTGAGTACAACCGCCTTTGGGGCCTCGACATGAGCCGCGTGGACAAGATGAAGCCCAATGCCATCATCTGCCACCCGGGCCCCATGAACCGTGGCATGGAGATCAACGCGGACGTGGCCGACTGCGCCCGTTCCAGGATTCTGACCCAGGTCAACTCCGGCGTGCTTACCCGCATGGCCGCCATGTACCTGCTTCTGGGAGGAGAGAACAATGGCATTTCTGCTTAAGGGCGCGCACGTCGTAGACCCGCAGGTGGGCCTCGACGGCTTCCGCGACGTTTTGATCGAGGACGACAAGATCGCCGCCGTCTCGGAGGGCATGGAGGCACCCGAGGGCGCCGTCGTCATCGACGCGCACGACAAGTACCTCGTCCCCGGCCTCGTGGACATGCACGTCCACTTCCGCGATCCCGGCTTCGAGTACAAGGAGACCATCGCCACCGGCTCCGCCGCGGCCGTCCACGGCGGCTTCACCGACGTGGCCACCATGCCCAACACCGACCCGGTTACCGACACCGGCGCCGAGATCCGCTACCAGATCGACCGCGCCCACGCCGCCGGCCTCTGCCATGTGCGCCCCATCGGTGCCATGACGCGCGGCGAGAAGGGCGAGTCCCTCGCCGAGATCGGCGACATGGTCATCGAGGGCGCGGCCGCGTTCTCCGACGACGGCCACGGCGTCCAGTCCGCCGGCATGATGCGCACCTGCATGGAGTACATCGCCCAGTTCGACCGCGTCGCGCTCGCCCACTGCGAGATCGAGTCGCTGTCGGGCCACGGCGTCATCAACGAGGGCCGCGCGTCCACGCGCCTCGGCATGTTCGGCTGGCCTGCGCTCGCCGAGGAGCTCGAGATCTACCGCGACATCGAGCTCGTCCGCCTCACCAACTGCCCGCTGCACATCTGCCACATCTCCACAAAGAAGGGCCTCGACCTCGTGCGCGCCGCCAAGGCCGACGGCCTGCCTGTGACCTGCGAGGTCACCCCGCACCACCTCTTCCTCAACGAGGAGGACATCACCGACGCCTACGACACGAACCTCAAGATGAACCCGCCGCTGCGCACCCCCGAGGATGCCGCGGCCCTGCGCGAGGGCGTGCTCGACGGCTCGATCGACTGCGTCGTGACCGACCACGCGCCGCACGCACCGCACGAGAAGGACTGCGAGTGGGAGATCAGCTTCTTCGGCATTGTGGGCCTCGAGACCTCCCTGCCGCTCATGCTGCAGAACCTCGTCCAGACCGGCAAGATGAGCTGGGCCCGCCTCGTCGAGGTCATGGCCGTCAACCCGCGCCGCCTGCTCCGCCTCGCGCCGGTGAGCATCGTCGAGGGCGCGCCCGCAGACCTCACCCTCATCGACCCCGCCAAGACCGTGAAGATCACCCCCGAGTACCTGCAGAGCCGCTCCAAGAACTCCGCGTGGCTCGGCCAGGAGCTCACGGGCGTCGCGACCGACGTGTGGGCCGGCGGCCGCCGCGTCCTGACCGACGGCGTCGTCACCCCGCAGCACTA
>NZ_DAWEMK010000048.1:7946-12548 GCF_052362415.1 Paratractidigestivibacter sp.
CACTAGTCCGGCGGGAGTTAGCGATGACGCTCAAGTCAAGGGTGCGCGAGCACACCTTCACCGTGACCGAGAACGAGCCGGTGGGCGACGGCATCTGGCGCATGGTCTTCCGCGCGCCGGAGCTCGCCGGCTCCCTCGAGCCCGGTCAGTTCATGAACTTCCTCGTCCCCGGGGCCAAGCAGATCCTGCGCGTCCCGCTCAGCTATGCGAGCGCGGACGCCGGCGCCGGCACGGTCGAGGTCGTCTACGCCGTCGTGGGCGACGCCACGCGCTGCCTCACCCAGATGGCGGCGGGGGAGTCCTCCTCCGTCCTCGGGCCGTCCGGCAACGGGTGGCGCGTTCGCGAGGGGCAGGGCCGCTCCGTCGTCGTCGGCGGCGGCGTGGGTGCGCCCCCCGCGGTCGCCGCGGCGGGCCTGCTCGCCGCCCACGGCGTAGCGTTCGACGGCATCCTCGGCGCGCAGACCGCGAGCAAGCTCTGGGGCGTCGAGCGCTTGGGCGAGCTCGGCGCGGGCAAGGCCGTCGCCACGACCGACGACGGCACCGCCGGCGTCAAGGGCTTCACCACCGACGCCCTGCTCGAGCTTCTTTCCGCCGGCGGCTACGACACCGTCTATACCTGCGGGCCGCAGGTCATGATGCGCGGCGTCGCCCAGATTTGCCGCGAGGCGGGCGTCGAGTGTCAGGTCTCCATGGAGCGGATGATGTCGTGCGCGTTCGGCGCCTGCAACACCTGCAACGTGAGCATGGCCGACGGCACCTACAAGTCCTGCTGCATGAACGGCCCCGTCTTCGACGCGAAGGAGGTGGCGTGGTAATGGCTGGCGAGAGCGTGAACATGGCCGTCGACCTGGGCGGCATTCACATGCAGAACCCCGTGAACACCGCGTCGGGCACCTTCGGCTTCGGCTGGCAGTTCGAGGGCTTCTTTGATGTTTCCTCCCTCGGCGCGATCACGACCAAGGGCTGCTCCGCCGAGCCCTGGCCCGGCAACCCCGAGCCTCGCATGTGCGAGGTCCCCTCGGGCATGATGAACACCGTAGGCCTCGCGAACCCCGGCGTCGCCGGGATGCTCGACTCCTACGGCGACTACCTCCGCGAGCTCGAGGACCGCGGCTGCCGCGTGATCCTGCAGGCCGCCGGCCACTCCCACGAGGAGTACATCGCCGTCGTCGAGAAGATCGAGGAGCTCGCCCCCTGGTGCTCCGGCATTGAGCTCAACATCTCGTGCCCGAACATCGCCCGGGGCGGCGCCTTGGTTGGCGGCACCCCCGAGTCCGCCGCCGAGGTCGTTTCGGCCGTGCGCGAGCGCGTGCGCCGGCCCCTCTTGGTAAAGATGGCGCCCGTCCGCGTGCCCGAGATCGCGCGCGCCGTCGAGGCCGCGGGCGCAGACGCGCTCAGCCTCATCAACACCATCAACGGCATGCACCTGAACGTCCACACGCGCAAGAGCATGCTCTCCAAGCCCACGGGCGGGGTCTCCGGGCCGGCCATCCACGCCATCGCGGTGCGCATGGTCTGGGAGGCAGCGAACTCGGTGAAGATCCCGGTCAACGGCATGGGCGGCGTCGCCACCTGGGAGGATGCGGCCGAGATGATCCTTGCCGGCGCCACATCCGTCACGGTGGGTACTGCGAACTTCTACGACCCGACCGCCGCCCAGAAGGTCGCCCGCGGCCTCGAGTCCTGGGCGCGCGAGCAGGGCGTGTCCGATATCAACGAGCTGATTGGAGCCGCAGAATGCTGACGTACGAGCAAGCCTCCGACAAGGTCATCATCGCGCTGGACTGCAGCCGCGAGCGCGCCTTCGAGCTCGCGGACATGCTCGCCGGCAAGGCCACGTGGGTCAAGGTCGGCATGACGCTCTTCTATGCCGAGGGGCCGGCCATCGTCGACGCCATGCGCGAGCGCGGCCTCAAGGTCTTCCTCGACCTCAAGGTTCACGACATCCCCTTCCAGGTCCAGGGCGCCGTCCGCTCCGCCTCGATGACGGGCGCGGACATCATCTCCATCCACGGCCTGGGCACCGCCCCCATGGTCGAGGCGGCCCGCAAGGGCGCCGAGGAGGCCGCCGAGAAGCGCGGCGGCGACCGCACGCGCCTCGTCGCGATCTCGGTCCTCACGAGCATGGACCAGGAGGCGCTCGCCTCCATCGGCGTCTCCGGTTCCATCGCCGACGAGGTCAGCCGCCTGGCGAGCCTCGCCTACGGCGCGGGCGCGGACGGCATCGTCTGCTCCCCGCAGGAGGCCTCGCAGATGCGCGAGCTCCTCGGCCCCGACGCGCTCATCGTGACCCCGGGCGTCCGCCCCGCGGGCTCGGCCGTCGGCGACCAGAAGCGCATCGCGACCCCCGCCGCAGCCATCGCCGCCGGCGCATCGAAGCTCGTCATCGGCCGCCCGATCACCGCAGCCGACGACCCCGTCGCCGCCTTCGACGCCATCTGCGCCGAGCTCATGGCGTAGCCGCCCCGCGCGACGCGCGACGGCGGAGGCTCGCGCTCGTTGCCGAGGGCTCCGAGACGCTCGCCGTTTCCGGAAGGCCCTTATCGCCTGCTCTGGCTGGCGATAAGGGCCTTCTGCCATTCTGCAAGGGCCGCCTGCCTGAGCTTTTGGCCTGGGCCCATGCCGTTGACCTGGGGTTTTATGCCCCAAGCGCGCGCCTCAACTTCCGGTTGTGAAATATTTATAGCCGCTGAGCTGGGCATTTGCGATTTCTTCTTGCAATTGTGCAGGTAAATGGGCATAGTATTTCACGGAAAGTCGCGCACAGGCGCTGATTCGCGCCCGCTGCTGACTCTTGTATTACGCAATGTTTGGAGGACACAATGGCTCTACCTCAGCTTTCGCCCGAGCAGCGCAAGGCCGCCCTCGAGAAGGCCGCTCAGGCCCGCCACGAGCGCGCTGAGCTCCGCGATAAGATCAAGTCCGGCAAGGTCACCCTCGCCGAGGTTCTCGATTCCGACGACCCCATCGCCAACCGCATGAAGGTCTCCGCCCTCATCGAGTCCCTCCCCGGCTACGGCAAGGCCAAGGCCGCCAAGATCATGGACGAGCTGGGCATCTCCGCCACCCGTCGCGTCAAGGGCCTCGGCGCCCGTCAGCGCGAGCAGCTCATCGAGGCGCTCTCCAAGTAAAGTGGCCAGGAAACCTCATCTCTTCGTCGTTTCCGGACCGTCAGGCGTAGGCAAGGGCACGCTGGTCGCAGAGCTGCGCCAGCGTGTTCCTTCCCTGGGCCTGACGGTCTCGGCTACCACGAGGAGCCCCCGCGAAGGGGAGATCGACGGCGTCCACTACCACTTCCTCTCGGACGAGGAGTTCCGCAGCCGCGTGGAGGCGGGGGACTTCCTCGAGTGGGCGCACGTCCACGGCCATTGCTACGGCACGCTCAAAAGCGAGGTCGACCGGCTGTTCGCCGAGGGCCGCTCCGTGGTCCTCGAGATCGACGTTCAGGGAGGCCTGAACGTCCGCAAGGTCTGGCCGGGCGCCGTCCTCGTCTTTATCGAGCCGCCCTCGGCCTCCGAGCTCGAGCGGCGCCTGCGCGGCCGCGGCACCGAGGACGAGGCCAGCATCGAGCTGCGCCTCAAGAACTCCGCCGCCGAGATGGCCGCTGCCGCGTCCTACGACGAGCGCATCGTCAACGACGACCTTGACCGTGCGGTCGACGAGCTCGCCGACCTTATTGATTCATACGAGACGAACGAAAGGTCTCTATAGATGTCCGTTACTAAGCCCAGCATCGACACCCTGCTCGAGAAGACCGAGCACAACCCGTTCCTGCTTTGCTCCCTCGCGTCCAAGCGTGCCTGCGACATCAACAACATGATCCGCGGGCAGCACCTGCGCGTTACCGCCATCCAGGACTTCGACGACATCACCACCGTCGTTTCCGGCGAGGACACCGTCTCCATCGCCATGGAGGAGATCGAGTCCGGCACCCTCGGCTTCGTCAAGGACGAGTTTGACGAGGACATCAAGGGCGCCAACACGATCGCCATTTAAGCCATGACCGAGAGACTCTGCCTCGTTCACTACCACGAGATCGGCCTCAAGGGCAAGAACCGCTCGACCTTCGAGAACCAGCTCGTGACCAACCTGCATAGGGCGCTTCGCGGCTTCGAGGTGCGCAACATCCAGCGCATCTCGGGCTACGTCGTCGTCGAGTCCGAGGACCGCGAGGCCTCCGAGGCCATGGCGGCCGCCATCAGGCGCGTGCCCGGCGTGGCGCGCGTCTCGCTGGCGTACAAGTGCGGCCTCGACGAGCAGGAGTTCATCGCCGCCGCCGTCCGCGCCCTCGGCGAGGCCGGCGACTTCCACAGCTTCAAGGTGCACGCTCGCCGCAGCTCCACCACCTACGAGCGCCACACGCTCGAGATGAACCAGCTCGTGGGCTCCGCCCTCTGCGAGGCCTTCCCCGAAAAGAAGGTCGACGTCCACAATCCCGACGTCACTGTCGTGGTCCATGTGGTGCAGGGCTCCACCTACGTATACGCCGCCTCGGCGCCCGGTGTGGGCGGCCTGCCCGTCGGCACCGCCGGCAAGGTCGTGACGCTGCTCTCCAGCGGCTTCGACTCCCCGGTGGCCACCTGGATGGTCGGCCGTCGCGGC
>NZ_DAWEMK010000049.1:0-2232 GCF_052362415.1 Paratractidigestivibacter sp.
CGTACTTGTCGGTGTGGTCGCCGATGATCTTGATGGAGTTCTTGTTCGCGCCGACCGTGCCGTCGCCGCCGAGGCCCCAGAACTTGCACTCGATGGTGCCAGGGGCGGAGGTGATGGGGGCGTCCTCCATCTCGGGCAGGCTCAGGTGCGTGACATCGTCGTTGATGCCGATGGTGAACTCGCGCTTGGGCTCGTCCTTCTTGAGCTCCTCGAAGACCGCGAACGCAGACGCGGGCGGGGTGTCCTTGGAGCCGAGGCCGTAACGGCCGCCGGAGACGTAGATGTCGTTCCTGCCGGCCTCATAGAGGGCGGAGACGACATCCTGGTAGAGAGGCTCGCCGATGGAGCCGGGCTCCTTGGTGCGGTCCATGACGGCGATCTTCTTGACGGTCTCGGGGAGAACGTCGACGAAGTGCTTGATGGAGAACGGGCGGAACAGGCGGACCTTGACGAGGCCGACCTTCTCGCCGCGGGCGGTCAGGTAGTCGATGACCTCCTCGAGGACGTCGCAGAAGGAGCCCATGCAGACGACGACGCGGTCGGCGTCGGGGGCGCCGTAGTAGTTGAACAGGCCGTAGTCGGTGCCGAGCTTGTCGTTGATCTTGCCCATGTACTTCTCGACGACGGCGGGCAGCGCGTCGTAGGCAGAGTTGCAGGCCTCGCGGTGCTGGAAGAAGATGTCGCCGTTCTCGTGGGAGCCGCGGGCGTGCGGGTGCTCAGGGTTCAGCGCGTGGTCACGGAAGGCCTGGACGGCGTCCATGTCGCACATATCCTTGAGGTCATCGTAGTCCCAAACGGCGACCTTCTGGATCTCGTGGGAGGTGCGGAAGCCGTCGAAGAAGTTGAGGAACGGGACCTTGCCCTCGATGGCGGCGAGGTGAGCCACCGGCGAGAGGTCCATGACCTCCTGGACGTTGCCCTCGGCGAGCATGGCGAAGCCGGTCTGGCGGCAAGCCATGACGTCGGAGTGGTCGCCGAAGATGTTCAGAGCGTGGGACGCGACGGTACGAGCCGACACGTGGAAGACGGCCGGCAGGCCCTCGCCCGCGATCTTGTACATGTTCGGGATCATCAGGAGCAGGCCCTGAGAAGCCGTGTACGTGGTGGTCAGAGCGCCCGCGCCGAGCGAGCCGTGGACGGTGCCGGAGGCGCCTGCCTCAGACTCCATCTCGACCACGTTGACCGGCGTGCCGAAGATGTTCTTGCGGCCCTGGGCTGCCCACTGGTCGACGTGGTCGGCCATCGGGCTGGACGGGGTGATCGGGTAGATACCCGCAACCTCGGTGAACGCGTACGATACGTGCGCGGCCGCCTCGTTGCCGTCCATGGACTTGAACTTACGTCCCATATCCTCTCCTTCTCCTTCAAACTCCCCGGGAACCCCCATGGCCCCGGGACGCTTACCGTTTGCGGTTGTGCCAATGCACAATCCTCCACAGTTAGTTAGCTAGGATACCCCGTTGTCAGGTGGCGTCGAGCGCGTTTTGCTAACAAATTGGAATATGGCGCCATCTAATCCGTGAGCGCGCAAGTCGCTAAAACTATTGATGGTATGTAGCCTGAGCTGGGCTAAGTTATGCCAAGAAGGGCGCAAGGGCAGGGCTTTGCCAGGCTTCTTTTTTGTTGGAGGAAAGCGCCCCGTCCCGCCAAGGGGCGGGGCGCTGGAAAGGCGGCGAACGCACGCAGCGGCAGGATCGTTGGTGAAAGCGTGCACGTTTGGGCACCGAGGATTTTGTGTTTGATAGCCTCCTAATTGCACAAAATAGCAGAGCGGCTTTTCACTCGTGAGCATGAAAAAGTTTCACAGATAAGCAAGAGGGACACGTCCTGGCGCCGCACACATTGCCATGCTCGATTCGCGGGGCCCAACCCACGGATCGAGAGGCAGGAAAGGAAGATGCCGGACATGTCCCAGATAGAGAGGATACGCGACATGCTCGCGGATGGCTATACGCCGACGGAGGTGAGGGAGACCCTCGGAGCGTCGTACCCAACGATCAGGAAGTGCGCTCAGGAAGACGACTTCTCGCCCCAAAGGCCCGAGGCCCCGGAGCACCCGGGCAAGCCCGACCCCTGCAAGGCCCTCATCGGCGAGATGCTCGAGGAGGACCGCCGCTGCTGCCACAAGCAGCGCCACACGGCCAAGCGCGTCTTCGAGAGGCTGCGCGCGGAGCATGGCTTTAGCGGCGGCTGCTCCGCGGCGCGGCGCCACATGAAGGAGATCCGCCCCAA
>NZ_DAWEMK010000049.1:2242-11931 GCF_052362415.1 Paratractidigestivibacter sp.
GGCGAGTCGGTGAGGCTCGGATGGGGCCCGGGCACCATGCAGGCCGGCTTCGGGCAGGCCGACTTCGATTACGCCTTCGGCGGCGGCAGGGCGAGGATGCACTACCTGCCGATGTCCTTCCCGTACTCCAACCACGGGGTGCGCGAGGTCTTCGCGGGCGAGAAGGACGTCTGTGCCTGCCAGGGGCTCAAGGACTGCTTCGAGCACACCGGGGGCGCTCCCCCCGTCATCGTGCTCGACAACGCCACCGAGGCCGGGAGGAGGCGGCGCGACGCGATCGTGGGGTCCGACCTCTTCCGCCGGCTCAGGCTGCGCTACGGCTTCACGGCCCGCTTCCGCAGCCCGAGCGCCGGCAAGGAGAAGGGAAGCGTCGAGGGCAAGGTCGGCTACACCAGGAGGAGCTTCTTCGTGCCCGTGCCCGAGGTGGACGGCCTCCAAGGCTACAACCGAGGGCTTGCCGAGGCGCTTGACGCCCATTCCGAAGAGCGGCTCCGCTACGAGAAGGGACTCAGCTGGGCCGCCCTCTTCCAGGTTGACAAGGCGCGTCTTCCGCCTCTTCCAGAAAAGCCCTTCGACGTCGTCAAGCGGGCGTCGCGCACGACCGACGGCTACGGAAGGATCACCTTGGGCGGCCGCCATCGCCACCTGGCGTCACCCTCGCTCGCATGTGTCTCGCTCACGGTGGGCGTGCGCGCCTTCACGGTGGAGATAGACGCCCCCGACGGGACGCCGCCAAGGGCCTGCCGCAGGCGCTCCGGCGAGCTCTCCACCTCCGACGAGGACCCGCCGGCGCTGCTCGGACCGCTTTCGATGAAGGCGCGCGCCTTCGCGCAGCCCAGCGTGTGCGCGCTGTTCGACGAGGATGCGAGGGACGCCTTCGGCTCCATGGCGACCGACGAGCCGAAAGGCCAGGTCAAGGTGATCTCGAGGCTCGCGCGAGCCTATGGCATGGGGATCGCCGCCCGGGCGTTCTCCGAGGCGCTGCGGGCCACCGGCGAGATGCGCCCCGCCGATGTCGAGATGTGCTGCGCCGGGATCCGCGCGCAAGGCACCAGGGCCAAGGCGGCGCGCGAGCTGGGCACCAGGCTCGCCGACTACGACGGCTTCATGCCCAGGGGAGGCGACCGGGACGGCCAGGCTGCCGCAGAAGGTTGGTGCGCGCTGCGAGAGGCTGAAGCGCGCCGAGCGCGAGGGCGGCTCCGTCCTGCTGTCGAAGGCGACGATGCGCCACGTGGCCGAGGCGGCCGCCGATGGGCAGCTCGCGTTCTTCGGGGATGCGCCCGCAAGGGAGTGCGCGCTCAGGCGCCGAAGCCGGATGGCGCGCCTCAGGCGGCAGGCGAACTTTCCCTCGCAGAAGGGCTTCGATGGCTTCGAATGGCCGGGAATCGTGTTTCCCCGCGGCTTCACGAGGGACGACATGCTCTCGCTTGCCCTCATCGACGCCCGCGAGGACCTGGTGCTCTTCGGAGGATCGGGCAACGGCAAGACCCATACCGCGATAGCCTTGGGGCTGCTCGCCTGCGGCGAGGGCGGAAAAGTCGCGTTCTGGTCGACGGCGGAGCTGGTAAGCGAGCTGAGGCGTGCGAATAAGGAGGGGACGGCGCAGGACGCGCTCGGGAGGCTCGGCAGGTGCGGCCTCATCATCCTGGACGAGTGGGGGCACCTTCCCACCGATCCCGACGGGGCAAGGCTTCTGTTCCGGGTGGTGTCGATGCGCTAAGAGCGGATCGCGCTCATCCTCACCACCAACATCGAGC
Source organism: Paratractidigestivibacter sp. (assembly GCF_052362415.1). Classification (NCBI taxonomy): domain Bacteria; kingdom Bacillati; phylum Actinomycetota; class Coriobacteriia; order Coriobacteriales; family Atopobiaceae; genus Paratractidigestivibacter; species Paratractidigestivibacter sp. The sequence goes on from NZ_DAWEMK010000049.1 coordinate 4,000, forward strand.
TCTCCAGATGGGGCGAGATCTTTGCCGACGACGACATGGCCAAGGCGATGATGGACCGCATCGTCCGCCACGGCAGGCTCGTCACCTACGACAGGGAGTCGTACAGGGTCAAACACGCGCTCATGCGCGGGGAGTTGTAGGAGAAGAAAGGATTGGTGCCAGGGCGACGCTCGTGCGTGAAGAATCTTCACGCTGACGTGTGAAACGAACGGATGCTGTTTTGTGAAACGAGAGGTTGACGAAACACATCAGAGGCCACCTCCGCCCTTACGCTCGGAGAGACCTTTTGATAGAACAGCTCGATAGTGCCCATCGTTGCGCACTCGACCATCACCCAATAAGGCGGAAGATCATGTTCGTCTCCATACTTGGCGACAAAGTGCTTGATGAACTGCTCACCTTTGTTCGCCGCGGAGTATTCACGGCTAAGTCTGGGCTTTACGGACTCAGGAAAACCGAAGATGCCGTCCTCTCCAGACGCGAGATAGGAGAGTCTGCCTCGAAAGAAAATCTCAATCTCAGCGATAGCGCCGAACATAACGAGACGCAAATCGCGGTCAAACTCATAGGCACGCATAATCTTGGCGAAGCTCGTATTCTCACAGAATACAGCCTACCCCCTTAGCGTCAATGGTTTTGTACGGAAACCAGTATGCGGAAAGCCTGTAATAGCCGATGTTGCGCAGGGCAAGGCGCAGCCCATCTACATTGCCGACTTCAAGCCCTTAGACTTTTGTCAAGATCATAATTTCAGGCTTGATCGAAGGGCGAAAACCGCAGCACTTCGGCGGCCCAGCGGCCAGGGTAATCGTCTTCTTGCAGCCTCGACCCGTTCTCCCGTAGCATAAGCCCCCACAGGAGACGGTTACTCAATCAACCTAGGGCAAGACTACCCGATTTACATAAGCCTGAGTACCCGATTTGCATAAGCCGGAGTACCCGATTAACATAACTCTGACAACTTGATTCGCATAAACAGGAAAGGGCCGGGCCGAATGATCCCTCGTGATATCGCCAGCGTCCTCAAAAAGTATTCCCGGTGGTTTCCGGTCGTGTCGGTGACGGGGCCCCGGCAAAGCGGCAAGTCGACGCTGGTCCAAGAGGTTTTTTCTGATTACAGCTACGTCAATCTCGAGCTGCCAGGCGAACGCGCCGCCGCCAACGCCGACCCCCTCGGGTATATCCACTCGCACCCGGCGCCGCTCATCATCGACGAGGCCCAGCTGGCTCCCGAGCTGTTTAATGTTATCCAGGTTGAATCAGATAAAGTGGGAGCCCCAGGACAGTTCGTCCTTTCCGGTTCGCAGAACTTCATCTTAAAACGCCAAATCTCCCAATCGCTGGCGGGCCGCGTAGGGTTGCTGACGCTGCTCCCCTTATCCTATAGGGAACTTCTTGCGGCTCAAGATGACTTGCCTTTTGATGAGTACCTGTATCGAGGAGGCTACCCCCGTCTTTACAACGTAGACATCCCCGAGGACGTCTACTACTCGAACTACGTGGCAACGTATCTCGATCGAGATGTTTCCGAGCTCATTAACGCGACCAGCTTGACCCAGTTCAACCTATTCTTGCGGATTTTGGCAACAAACGTAGGGCAGCTGACCAATGTTGCTTCAATGGCGTCTGACGTGGGCGTGACCACCAAGACGCTGCGCGCATGGTTGTCGATTCTCGAGCAGTCTTATATCGTCTTTCTGCTGCAGCCGTACTTTGCGAATTCGCGAAAGCGACTCATCAAGACTCCAAAGATTTACTTTTATGACACCGGCCTTTTGTGTCATCTGCTGTCGGGCGGAGACGCCTCGGAGATGGAGCGCTCAGGCACATTGGGCCCTGTTTTCGAAAATGCGGTCATCGCCGAGTTGTATAAACGCCATTTGAACCGCGGGGAAACTGCTCAGCTTTATTTCTATCGCGACTCGAATGGTGTCGAAGTCGACCTCGTTGACGCGACGGTCCCTTCGGTGCCTGAGCTATGCGAAATCAAATCCTCGCGGACTTATCGCAACAGCTTTATGCGGCACCTTGATTCCGTTGGCGAGCTGTTAGGCGCTGCCCCGGAGAGGCGCTCGGTCATCATGAGATCAAATCAGACAACCGAGATTAATGGCTCGCCAATCTGGACAGTCGAAGACTGGGCAAAGAGATAGGGCCATGAGCATGCCGAACCTCGCCCAAAATGCGGATTCGTAGAAATATATACGAAGTCGGTATCCTATTTCCGAAACCTCGAGTAGCGGCGCCAATAGCCCTGCATTTACGCAGGTATTCTTAGGCTCATCCGCATCTATACTCGCGGTTTTCGATTTAGGATACCGACTTCGCAGACTTTTCCAGCGCAGCTCCGTCGCGCCCGCCGTGCGACGCCCCGGCGCGCCTACTTCCGCGCGCGGAAGCCGCCGCGGGCGATGTGGTCGCGCAGGTGCTGCTCGATCTGGGCCTCCACGTCGCGTTCCATGGCGCCCTCATGCTGCTCATCCCCGCCCTCGGAGGTAAGGCCCATATCGTGCATGACGTCCATCTCGATTTCGTGGCCGTGACGACGCTCGGCGTCGGCGGCGAGGCGCTCTGCCAGGCGCTCCTCGACACCGGCGATGCCGCCAAGCTGCGCCGGCACGGCGGGCGCCGCCTCGCCCTCGAGGTCGGCCTCAAGGTCGGCCTCGACGAGCACCTCAACACGACGCTTCTCGCGATCGACGAACATAATCAGGAACGAGGTGATCAGGAGAACGGGCGCAACCCAGATCGTGCGGGTCCCCAGCGCGGGAATCGCCCAGTTTCCGATGACGGCGCCGAATACGAAGCATGCGATCACAAAGAAGCTGAGCAGGCCGCCGCGCAGCTGCTTCTGGTCGCGGTCGCTCGCGAAGGTGACCAAGGCCTGGGTCCCGCTGCGCAGGTTGCCGATGCACATGGTGGTGGCAAGCGGGCGGCCGTGGAACTTGCGGAACGCCTGGACCTGGATGCCGCAGGCAAAGGACGTGAGGCCGTTGGCGTAAAGGCTGCGACCCTCGGGGATAAAGCCCACGACGACGAGCAGGACGGCCTCGATGATGAGGGCCAGCTGGCGCCAGTGCAGGTGCTCCTCGGTTGCGACGATCTTTATGGTGTGGCACAAGGCGATGCCGGCGGCGAAGCAGACCACCGGGACGGCGTAGTGCAGGCACTGGGCCCAGTCGCCTGCGGCCAGGTTGACGCCGAACAGCAGCATGTTGCCGGTCTGCGCGTTCGCAAAGACGTGGTCGCGCACGAGGTAGGAGTAGGCGTCCATGATGCCGCCCGAAAGCGCGAGGAGGACTGCAAGCTCGATGGACTCGGACTCTTGCTTCGCGCGGAACATGTGCTGGACCTTTCTGACGCCTGTTGCCTTGCCTAAACCATAGGTCATTCTGACGCCGCGGCCTCGCCGGGAGCACTTCTTGCCCCTTCCTGAAGCCAAAAGGAAACAAGAAGTAACGGCACGGCCCGCTCCTTGCCGCTTGGGGCTACCATAGACTTGGCAAACTATGGAGGCGAACGGGCGATGGGCTCGACGGGAATGCGGGTGCACCCGCATCACATGCAAGCAATTTGGCACGAGGTCGTGAGCGCCGGCGACGAGCTCGCCGTGGACGCGCCCCTGGCCGACAAATCGACGATCATCTGCCGGACAGGCCAGCTCATGCTCGCGTCCGGCACCGGGGCCTGGCGCGTGCGCGACTCCATGAACCGCGTGGCGCGCGTGCTCGGCGTGACGGTCCACGTCGACCTCTCGCTGCTGTCCATCGAGTGCACCTGCATCGAGGGGCATGAGAGTTTCAGCGAGGTCGTGAGCCTGCCCACGACCGGCGTGAACACTCACCGCATCTGGCTGATGGAAGACTACATCCACGAGATCGAGACCCAAGGCGCCGAGCTCACGGTGCGCGGCTTCCACAACCTGCTCGACGTGGTGGAGAAGTCGAATCCTGATTACGGATGCCTGCAGCTCGGGCTCGCCGCGGCATGCGCGTGCGGCGCGTTCGTGTTTTTGCTGGGCGGCGGCCCCTTCGAGATGCTCTGCGCCTTTGTGGGCGCCGGCATGGGCAACTACATGCGCGTAAAGATGCTCGCGCGCAAGCTCGGCCAGTTCAGCTGCATCAGCTGCGGCGTCGCGACCGCCTGCGTGTGCTACCTGGCGGCGCTCACCTTCCTGGCGCACTTCGACCCCGCGGCGATGAACCACGAGGCCGGCTACATCGGCGCCATGCTCTTTGTGATTCCCGGCTTCCCGCTAATCACCGCGGGCCTCGACATCGCCAAGCTCGACATGCGCAGCGGCATCGAGCGCCTGGTGTACGCGATATCGGTGATCACGGTGGCCACGCTCATCGGGTGGCTCGTGGCGGAGGTCGTCGGGCTTTCGCCGAGCGACTTCGCGCCGCAGGGGCTCGGCCCCGCGGCGCTCACGCTGCTGAGGCTCGCGATGAGCTTCGTCGGCGTGTTCGGGTTCTCGGTGATGTTCAACAGCCCGGTCCAGATGGCTGCGACGGCCGGGGCGATCGGCGCCGTCTCCAACACGCTGCGGCTGACGCTCGTGGACCTGCCCACGTTCGCCCCTGCCCTCGGACTGGCCTCCGGCTGCCCTCCCGAGGCGGCCGCCTTCATCGGCGCCATCACGTCGGGGCTTCTGGCCCATGCCGCCGAGCACTGGACGAGCTACCCGCGCATCGGGCTTACGGTCCCGTCCATCGTGATCATGGTGCCGGGACTGTACCTATACCGCGCCATGTACTACATGTGCATCTTTGACACGGCGAACATGCTCGCGTGGTTCGTGCGCGCCGTCCTCATCGTGGCGTTTTTGCCTGTGGGCCTCGGCGTGGCGAGGACCTTCACCGACCCGAGGTGGCGAAAGACGAGCTAGCATGAAGGGCCTGCCGTCTCAGCCTGGCTGAACCGGCAGGCCCTTCATGCCAAATCTACCCGGCTGGAGCGGCTGGCCCCTCGGGCCTAGCGGCTGCGCGACTTGAGGGCGCGGGCGATCTCGCGGTCGACGTCGCGACGGGCCATGTCCTCGCGCTTGTCGTAGAGCTTCTTGCCGCGGGCAAGGCCGATAGCGAGCTTGACGCGGTTGTGCTCGTCGAAGTAGAGCTCAAGCGGCACGAGCGCGGTGCCCTTGGTGCGGAGCTTGCCGTCCAGGTAGTCGATCTGCTGGCGGTGCAGCAAAAGGCGGCGCTTACGGTCCGGGTCGACGTTCCACACGCCACCGTTGGAATACGGGTGGATGTGCACGCCGTGGAGCCAGCACTGCCCGCCGCGGATGAGGCAGAAGGCGTCGGTGATCTGGCTCGCCCGCTCGCGCAGGCTCTTGACCTCGGTGCCCGTGAGCTCGATGCCCGCCTCGAAGGTCTCGTCGATGAAGTACTCGTGGCGCGCGGAGCGGTTGCGGGCGATGGACTTCTTTTGGGGCTTCGCCTGCTTGCCCTGCTGGGCGGGCTTGGTGGACTTGGCCATGTTAGTTGCCTCCCCTTGCCGCGGACTCGGCATCGACCGCGGCGCCCGACACGCCTGCGAGCTCCTCGGCCTCAGCAGCCTGGATCGCGCGCAGGAGCGACTTCGCGGCGGGCTCGCCCACCAGGTCGCGGGCACGCAGGGTGAAGGTCGTCGTCTCGGCTTTCTGGCCGGCACGGGCGGCGTTCGAGGCGCAGATGAGCAGGCAGGCGGCCATCTCGGCGTTGGCGCCGGCGGGCAGGCCCTCGGCGGCCAGCAGGGTGCGGGCCTCGGACTCCGAGACGCCGGCCGGGTCGCGGTCAGTGCCCGTCGCCTGATCGACGGCGGCGTCGAGGGCGGGGTCCTTCACGCCGAGCGCGAGCGCGGCACGCAGGCATGCGGCCGCGACCTGGGGCTTCTCGCTGACCTGAAACCAGGCCGAGAAGTTGACGAAGGCTCGAGCCAGGTGGCGCGGCTCGCTCGCGCGTTCGAAGACGGAGAACGAGAGGCCGAGGTACTCGTCCATGTCGCCGTCGAGCTTGTAGAGGTCGGCGAGGTTCAGGCGGCTGCCGCAGTCCATCGGGTTCCAGCGAATCGCGGACTTGAGCGCGCTTTTGGCCTCGTCGTAGTCGCCCACGTGCACACTCGCCAGCGCGAGATCGGCATAGAGGCGGTCGAGCGGCTCGCCGACGTCGCGCAGCTCGCGGGGGTCGCCCTCGGTCCTGCGGTAGGCGAGCTTCTCGAAGGCGGACGGGAAGCTGAACCACTGCACGGCATCGGTGGCGGCGCAGTTCTTGTCCACGTACTCCTCTGCGTCCTCCGCGAGTCGGCGAAGGAGCTCCTCGGCGGCCTCGTCCTGGCCCTGGATAAGATAGCCCTCGGCCTGGGCAAGGGCGTCATCGAGCTCTGTCTGCGGTTCGTTCATGGTTCCTCCAGCCGGCGCGTGCCGGCGAATCAGATGCTGGTCAAGTTGTTAGTCTTCCCATTATCGCGCAGGCGCGAGGCAGCGTTCGGGCGGCGAGTCGATTTGTTTCCAGCGCGTGGAGGCCGCGACGGGCGCCGAGCACGGCGGCGCGCGAGCCGGCTAATGCTCCTTCGCCGGCAGGCGGAAGTCGATCCGGCCGCGCGGGATATCCACCCCGGCGACCTCCACGACCACGCGGCGGCCGAGCCCCCAGACCGTGCCCGTGGACTCGCCGGTCAGGGTCATGCGTTTCTCGTCGAACTCGAACCACTCGGAGCCGAGGTCGCGAACGGGGATGAGGCCGTCTGCGCAGGTCTCGTCGAGCGAGACAAAGACGCCGAAGCGCTCGCAGCCGGAGACCACGCCCGCTTCCCGCGCGCCGATGCGTCCGGCGTAGAGCTCGGCCATCTTTACCTTCTGCGAGTCGCGCGCGGCGGCGTCGGCCGTACGCTCCATGCGCGAGCAGTCGCTGCAAAGCTGAGGCAGCAGGCGCTCGACGGCGCGCTGCTCGGGGCAGCCGTCCTTGCCGGCGAGGTGCGCCTTCAGCGCTCGGTGCACGATGTCATCGGGGTAGCGGCGAATCGGCGAGGTGAAGTGGCAGTAGGCCGTGGCGCCGAGGGCGTAGTGGCCGAGGTTCTGAGGCAGGTAAACGGCGCGGCGCTGCGCGCGAAGAAGGAGCGCGCTCGCCAGGTACTCCCCGCGGGTCCCACGGGCCGCGTCGAGGACGCGCTGGATCGCCGCGGGCTCGCCAGCCATGAGCGCGGCGGCGTCCCCGGGCCCCAGAACGCCCAGCTCGTCGAGGGGCGCCACGGTGTGGCGCAGGTCCTCGGCGGAGGGCTGCTCGTGCACGCGGTAGGCCGCCGGGACCTCGGCGTCGGCGAGGATGCGCGCCACGGACTCGTTGGCCAACAGCATCGCCTCCTCCACAAGCCCCGTCGCGCGGGTGCGGCTCCGGACGCGCACGCCTGTCGGGTGGCCGTCGGCGTCGAGGACGACCTTGGACTCGCGCGTCTCGAAGTCGATGGCGCCGCGGGCGCGGCGGGCGGCCTCGCGCAGGGAGCGGATTCGGTCGAGGGCGCGGAGCATCTGCGCCACCGCCGGCGCCTCGGAGTCGTCGACGCAGGGCAGGTCGGCGGGACTCTTCTCGCCGACCAGCAGCGCATCGACCTCGTCGTAGCACAGGCGCGCATTGGAGCGGATGGCGGAGGTGCAGGCCTTCGCGGAGACGACGTTGCCGCGCTCGTCGAGGCGCATCCGGACCGTCATGGCGAGGCGGTCCTCCCCCGGGCGCAGCGAGCAGACGTCGTTGCACAGGCGCTCCGGGAGCATGGGGATCACGCGGTCAACGAGGTAGACCGAGCAGGTGCGCGATCGGGCCTCGAGGTCCATCGAAGAGCCCCAAGGCAGGTAATGGGTCACGTCGGCGATGTGGACGTCGAGGTCGAAGCCGCCGTCCGCGCGCTCGCGTTGCGGTTGGACATCTGGTTCTGGTACTGCTCGAGCGCCTCGTCCTT
>NZ_DAWEMK010000050.1:0-3531 GCF_052362415.1 Paratractidigestivibacter sp.
CCGGGCCCTGCTCATCGATGCCCTTCTCGACCGCGCGGACGGCATCCGCCTGAACCGCGACTCGGGGTTTCGCCGTCTCGTCCGCGACTTCGACACCTACTCCGATGCGGACATCGAGGTCCCCGCCGACCTTAAGGCCGAGCTGCGCGCCTACCAGGAGGACGGCTTCCGCTGGCTCGGGACCCTCGAACGGTTCGGCTTCGGAGGAATCCTCGCCGACGATATGGGCTTGGGCAAGACCTTGCAGGTCATCGCCCATATTCTTGCGCGCAAAGAAGCCGCATCGGCGGGGGAGGGCGAGCAATCCGCCGGCCCCACGCTCGTTGTCTGCCCGGCCTCGCTCGTTTACAACTGGATGAGCGAGATCGCCAAGTTCGCGCCCTCTCTCGACGCCGTGGCCGTGGTCGGCACGAAGACTGCCCGCACGGCGGTTCTCGGAGGAGCGGCGGGCAAAGACGTGCTCGTTACCTCGTACGACCTTCTGCGCCGAGACGTCGAGTCCTACGCGAAGGTCCGCTTCGCTCGCGTCGTCCTCGATGAGGCGCAGTACATCAAGAACCCTAAGGCGCAGGTAACAAAGTGCGTCAAGTGCCTCGACGCCGATGTGCGCTTCGCCCTCACCGGCACGCCGATCGAGAACCGGCTGGCGGAACTCTGGAGCATCTTCGACTTCCTCATGCCCGGCTACCTCGGGTCCCGCGAGCAATTCGCCAAGCGCTACGAGGGCCCGGTCGAGCACGCCGACCACGACTCCTCGAACCTGCTGCGGTGCGCGATCGGCCCCTTTGTCCTGCGGCGCCTCAAGTCCGAGGTCCTGGCCGATCTCCCCGAGAAGACCGAGAGCGTCGTCTACGCGCAGATGGAGGCGAAGCAGCGCAAGCTCTACCTCGCGAGCCAGGATCGCCTCGCGCTCCAGGTTCAGCACATGGGGGACCGCCAGGTCAAGCAAGAGAAGCTCAAGGTCCTGGCCGAGCTCACCAAGCTCCGCCAGCTCTGCTGCGACCCGCGCCTCTACTTCGAGGGCTATGACGGCGGCTCCGCCAAGCTCGAGACCTGCATGGAACTCGTCTCGCAGGCAGTGGCGGGCGGGCACAAGGTGCTGCTCTTCTCGCAGTTCACGAGTATGCTCGAGCTGATCGGCCAGCGGCTGCGCGCCGAGCACCTGACCTTCTTCCAGCTTACGGGCGCCACGAGCAAAGAGGAGCGCGAGCGGCTCGTCAAGCGCTTCCAGGCAGGGGAGACCGACGTCTTCCTCATCTCGCTCAAGGCGGGAGGAGTGGGGCTCAACCTCACATCTGCGGACGTCGTCATCCATTACGACCCCTGGTGGAACACGGCGGCGCAGGACCAGGCGACCGACCGTGCCCACCGCATCGGTCAGCGCAGGGACGTCAGCGTCTTCAAGCTCATCTGCGAGGGGACGATCGAGGAACGCATCCTGAGGATGCAGGAGTCCAAGCGAGACCTCGCCGACAGCGTGCTCTCCGGCGAGGGCGTGAAGTCGGCGCTCCTCACCCGCGACGATCTTCTCGCCCTCCTCGGCTCTGTGTGACGCGGGGGGCGCGATGCCCCCTCGGGTCTCGGGGATTCCGCAGCCGTTCCCGAGCGCGCGTTTCCTGCGATTCTCGCCGTGATCATGGGCCGACGGAACTTTTTTTGGATTCTCGCAAAAAAGTTCTTGCATCGGGCCCCGAGTCTTTGCATAATAAACGAGCTGCCTGACGAGGGAAGCAAATGGTGGGTGTAGCTCAGTTGGTAGAGCGACGGACCGTGGCTCCGTAGGTCGAGGGTTCGAGACCCTTCACCCACCCCATAACAGAATATGGATCGTTAGCTCAGCTGGTAGAGCAGGGGACTCTTAATCCCAAGGTCCAGGGTTCGAACCCCTGACGATCCACCATTGAATTCAACGGACGCTTCGGCGTCCGTTTTCTTTTAGCTAGAATCTGGCAAGAAGGGCTCACGGCCTCTATTTTGTTGCCCGTCCGTACAGTGGGGGAGAAACTCAGTATGAAAACAGCACCCGGTATCGCCGCGATCCGCGTCGCGCTCGAGCCCGACTCCGCGTTCGCGGAGGCTGTGGAGGGCGATGCGTGCCGATGGCAGGGGAAGATCTTCGGCGCCCACACCCTCGACGTGCGCCTTGCCGACGGTACCCGTGGCTACCGCGAGATCGTCCGGCACCACGGCGGGGCAGGCGTCGTCGCGCTCGATGGGGACGGCCGCGTCTGCCTCGTGCGCCAATACCGCGTGGCGCTCGGTCGCATGACGCTCGAGGTCCCCGCGGGCAAGCTCGAGCGCGGCGAGAAGGGCGCCGTCTGCGCCGCGAGGGAGCTCGCGGAAGAGACGGGGCTTCGCGCGGGGCGCATGGAGCCGCTGGTCACGGTTTTGGGGTCGCCGGGGTTCACCGACGAGCACACCGAGGTCTTCTTTGCGCGCGACCTGCGCCAAGGGCAGGCGCGGCCGGATTCGGGGGAGCTCGTGAGCGCGCTTTGGTTCCCGCTCGGCGATGTCGTCGAAGCCGTCCTCGAAGGAGTCATCCAGGACGGGAAGACTGCTTCGGGCGTGCTCGCGGCCAAAGCGCTTCTCGATTCCGGCCGATAGATGCTAGAATGGCACCTACGCGCCGTTAGCCCAGTTGGATAGAGCAACGGACTTCTAATCCGAAGGTCGAGGGTTCGAATCCCCCACGGCGCACCAATGTGTGGGTAGGCTACAGCTTTATCGGCTGTGGCCTTTTTCTTAATAAAGGCGAGTTTGGTACATATATGTGCCGAGGAGAACGCCGGGCAAGCAGGGAGCTCGCCCCCCTGACCATAGCCTGCTCCGAGGCGCTCAAATCCACCCGCTCGCCGAATGATGGCTCGGCTCTTTGTACGCGGCGAACAAAATGAGGCTAGCTGGAGTCTTTTTTGTTGAGACAAGAGCACCGGCTTTGCGGCATACTGGAGTCTGTCGCATCCTGTCGGAAGGAGTACGTGTGATTTACACGATGACGTTGAACCCCGCGCTCGACTACGTCATGCACCCGTTGACCCTCGATATGGGCTACACCAACAGGTCCTCGAGCGAGGAGCTGCACTGCGGTGGCAACGGGATCAACATTTCCACCCTGCTCAAGGAGGTCGGCACGCCCAGCATCGCGATGGGCATCGCGGCCGGTTTCACGGGCGACTACCTGCTCCACAGGCTCCAGGAGAAGGGCATCTCGTCCAACTTCGTCTGCCTCGACTCCGGGTTCACCCGCATCAACGTGAAGCTCAACGGCATCGTCATGACGATGTGCAACGGCATGGGCCCCAAGATCTCCGAGAAGAAGGTCGACGAGCTCCTCGGCCGACTGGACGTCATCACGGGGGGCGACACGCTCGTGCTCACCGGCTCCATCCCGAGCTCTTTGCCGTCCGACATCTACGACCAGATCATGAAGCGCTTCGCCGGACGCGGCATCCAGTTCGTCGTCGACGCCCCCGGCCAGCTGCTCATGGACTCGCTGCCCGCCCACCCGTTCCTCATCAAGCCTAACAACCA
>NZ_DAWEMK010000050.1:3541-9618 GCF_052362415.1 Paratractidigestivibacter sp.
ACGAGGTCGGGCGCATCTACGGCGTCAACATCGAGAGCCCCGAGGAGTGCATGCCCTACGCGCACAAGCTCCAGGACGAGGGCGCCCGCAACGTCATCATCTCGTGCGGCGGCCACGGCTCGCTGCTGCTCGACGAGAACGGGGCCGAGCACATCGTCCCGACCGCCCGCATCCGCCTCGTCAACGCGACGGGCGCCGGCGACTCGATGGTCGGCGGCTTCCTCTCGATGGTCACCCGCGGCGCCGACTACGACACCGCTCTTGTCTTCGCCTCTGCCTGCGGCACCGCCACCGCGGCCTCCAAGGGCATCGCGCACCGCAACAAGATCAACCGCGTCGTGACCGCGCTCTACAAGAAGATGGGACGCGCCATCCCCGGCATCATCGCCAATGACATGCAGAACGCCAAGGACGCGGCCGCCGCTCAAGCCGTCGTCGACAAGCAGCAGGAGGCGGCCAAGCAGTTCGACGCCGCCAAGGGCATCGCGGGCGGAAACTAAGGCTCATGTGCGCCGGGGCCGCGCGGCCCCGGCGCGAGCATATAAGGGAAGAGGCCGCACGAGCGGCCAAAACGTAGGGGGACTAAATGTACGAGGGAGTAAATGCATCTGACGGCATCGGCATCGGCGTCGCGCGCGTCGCCGTTGAGCCCGACCTGAGCTTCACGCCTCACGCGCCCGAGGACGCCAAGGCCGAGGAGGAGCGCTACAAGGCCGCCGTCGCCAAGTTCATCGAGCAGACCAATGCCCAGATCGAGCGCATGACCGCCACCGTCGGCCCCGAGGCCGCCGCGATCATGGGCGCTCACATCGAGTTCGCCGAGGACGACGGCATCAAGGAGATGGTCAACGGCTCCATTGAGAGCGGCATGTGCGCCGAGCAGGCCGTCTCTGAGGCGTACGACATGTACTACAACATGTTCTCCAACATGGAGGACGAGCTGTTCCGCGAGCGCGCCGCCGACGTCGCCGACGTCAAGACGGGCCTTCTCGCCGACCTGCTCGGCCAGGAGCTCGTGGACCTCTCCACGCTCCCCGAGAACTCCATCGTCGTCGTGCGCGAGCTCACGCCTTCCATGACCGCCGACATCGACAAGGAGAACGTCGCCGCCATCGTCACCGAGACCGGAGGCCGCACCTCCCACTCCGCGATCATCGCCCGTGCCCTCGAGATCCCGGCCGTCCTCTCGGTCGCCGACGCCACCTCCGCCATCAAGACCGGCGACATGGTCGTCGTCGACGGCACCAACGGCAAGGTCATCGTCAAGCCCGGCGACCATGACCTCGAGCACTACCGCGCCAAGGCCAAGCAGTACGCCGAGGAGAAGGTCGCCCTCGAGGCCTACCGCGGCAAGGAGACCGTCACCGCCGAAGGGCAGAAGAAGCTTCTCGTCGCCAACATCGGCAACCCCGACGACGCCAACGTCGCCGCCGAGCACGATGCCGAGGGCGTCGGCCTCTTCCGCTCCGAGTTCCTCTTTATGGACGCCAAGGAGCTCCCGTCCGAGGACGAGCAGTTCGCCGCGTACCAGAAGGTCGCCCTGCGCATGAAGGACCAGCCGGTCATCATCCGCACCCTCGACGTGGGCGGCGACAAGGAGATCCCGTATCTCCACCTCACCAAGGAAGACAACCCCTTCATGGGTTACCGCGCGGTCCGCTACTGCCTGAACAACCCGGACCAGTACAAGGTCCAGCTCACCGCCCTCTTGCGCGCCTCCGCCTTCGGCGACATCAAGATCATGGTCCCGCTGGTGACCAACATCGACGAGATTCGCCAGGTCAAGGAGCTCGTCAAGGAGTGCATGGCCGAGCTCGACGCCCGCGGCGTCTCCTATAACAAGGATATCGAGGTCGGTACCATGATCGAGACCCCCGCGGCCTCCCTCATCGCCGACGACCTCGCCGCCGAGTGCGACTTCTTCTCCATCGGCACGAACGACCTCATCGGCTACACCATGTGCGCCGACCGCGGCAACGACAAGGTCGCGTACCTTTACGAGGTCTACCAGCCCGCCGTCCTGCGCTCCCTCAAGCGCATCATCGAGGAGGGCAATAAGGCCGGCATCATGGTCGGCATGTGCGGCGAGGCCGCGGCCGACCCGCTGCTGATCCCCGTGCTGCTGTCTTTCGGCCTGGGCGAGTTCTCCGTCAGCGCCCCGTCGATCCTGCGCACGCGTCGCATCATCTCCGAGTGGACGAAGGAGGAGGCCGACGCCCTCGTCGAGAAGGTCATGAAGCTCAAGACCGCGACCGAGGTCAAGGCCATGCTCCAGGCCGCCGCGAAGTAGTTCCTGCTCGCGTAGCGATCAACGCGCCTCAGGTCATACGGCCTGAGGCGCGTTTTTGTTCGGAAGCACCGGAGCATCGCTGGGGCCCGAATGGGTTTCGCGGCGGCATGCGCTCAGGGTATGAGCTCGCTTACGCTCACCTACGGAAAGATAACCTTGAGCGCGGCGGGGACGACGTCCACGGTGAACTCGCGCCCGCAGAGCTCCTCGCCGTCGACCTGGCAGGGCGGCTCCTCATCGAAGCGAAGCTCCGCATGGCGAATGCGCCGCAGCTCGACGACGCTCGACCCCGTATGCGCCCCGAAGCGCGCGAGGCCAAGGAGGCCGAGGATCCGCGGCGTGCCCGGGAGTTTCACGTTGTAGCAGACGTCCAGAAGGCCGTCTGCGGGGTCTGCGTCTGGGCAGATCCTGAAGCCTCCTCCATAGGTGGGCCCCACCTGCACGGCGAACACGACGGTCGAGAGCTCGGCCGCAGGCTCGCCGTCGAACGCGGCCGAGACCCTGTACCCGCTCTTCGTGCCCGAGAGGATGCGCAGCGCAGAGCGCACAAAGAGCTCCTCACCTTCCTGTGCCGTTCCCTCGGCCCTCTTTTTCGTCGTATCGAGCGCGATGGCGGCGTCCAGCCCGAACGAGAGCGTCTGCATGAAGTGGACTCCGTTCACGCGGCCGACCTCGCAGCTGCGCGCATGTCCTCGCACGAGCTGTGCGAGCGCGCCCTCCGCGTCGTTTCTCTTCATCCCGAGGGTGCGCGCGAAGTCGTTTCCCGAGCCCATGGGGATGACGCCGAGCTTCGGGCGGGCATCCTCGGGAACGCGCATCAAGCCGTTGACCACTTCGTGGATCACTCCGTCGCCGCCGAGCGCCACCACGCTGTCGAAGGCGCCCGCGCACTCGGCGATCCCCACGGCGTCGCCCGAAGCCGAGGTGCGCACGACCTCGAAGCCTTTGGTGGCCGCGGCGTAACTCCGCAGGAAGTCCTCGGCGAACCTCGCGCCCTTCTCGCCCGCGCCGCTGTGCGCGGCTGGGTTCGCGATGACGAGGGTCTTACCAAGAGGGGAGCGGGACATGGGGCGCCTTTCGGTCCGTTCGCGGCGCGACTGGGGCGCCGCTCGTTATGGGCATTCTACGCGATGCGCTTGCCTGAGGGGCGCATCTCGCGTATAGTGATTCCTCGGTTCCGGGGCGTGGCGCAGTTTGGTAGCGCATCTGCTTTGGGAGCAGAGGGTCGCTGGTTCGAATCCAGTCGCCCCGACCAACATTTGCGGGTGTGGTTCAACGGTAGAACCTCAGCCTTCCAAGCTGATGACGCGGGTTCGACTCCCGTCACCCGCTCCAAACAAATCGGCAGGCCATGGATTTTGAGTCCATGGCCTGCTTTGTTGTTATGCAACGCGCGTCTGAGCTCCCTGTATGTACGCAATGTTTCGGCGAGCGACCGAAAACGTTACGGCTTTAGGACCGTAGCTTTGCGCGGAACGCAACGCTCGTAACCTATCGTGTTGGAAATAAGGCCCGGCGCCCGCCGAGCCGAACCGACGATAGGAGTCGATATGTCGTATTGCGACAACGTCCTGGCCACGCTCAAGGAGCGCTACCCCGAGCAGAAGGAGTTCCTGCAGGCCGCGACCGAGATCCTCGGCACGCTGCAGCCCGCCCTCGACGCGCACCCCGAGTACGAGGAGGCCGCCATCCTCGAGCGCCTCGTCGAGCCCGAGCGCGTCATCATGTTCCGCGTGCCCTGGGTCGACGACTCCGGCAAGGTCCAGGTCAACCGCGGCTACCGCGTCGAGTTCAACTCCGCCATCGGGCCCTACAAGGGTGGCCTGCGCTTCAACCCGACCGTGACCCTTGGCATGCTCAAGTTCCTCGGCCTCGAGCAGATCCTGAAGAACTCCCTCACCACCCTACCCATGGGCGGCGGCAAGGGCGGCTCCGACTTCGACCCCAAGGGCAAGTCCAACAACGAGATCATGCACTTCTGCCAGTCCTTCATGACCGAGCTCTGCCGCCACATCGGCCCGAACACCGACGTCCCCGCCGGCGACCTCGGCGTCGGCGGCCGTGAGGTCGCGTACATGTTCGGCCAGTACAAGCGCATCCGCAACGAGTGGACTGGCGTCCTCACGGGCAAGGGCCTCAGCTTCGGCGGCTCGCTCGCCCGCACCGAGGCAACCGGCTACGGCCTGGCCTACTTCGTCGACGAGTACCTGAAGTCCAAGGGCGAGTCTTTCGAGGGCAAGAACGTCGTCGTCCACGGCTCCGGCAACGTCGCCATCTACGCCATCCAGAAGGTCTCCCAGCTCGGCGGCAAGGTGCTCGCCTGCTCCGACACCCACGGCTGGGTCGAGGATCCCGACGGCATCGACTACAAGGTCCTCGAGGGCATCTACAACAAGAAGCGCTCCGGCCACGACAAGGGCGTCACGCTCGCCCTCTACGTCGACGAGAAGCCCAACGCCACCTGGCACGAGGGCGAGGGCCGCGGCTGCTGGCAGCTCCCCTGCGACATCGCGCTTCCGTGCGCCCGCGAGAACACCCTGCTCCTCGAGGACGCCAAGGCGCTCGTGGCCAACGGCTGCAAGGTCGTCGGCGAGGGCGCGAACATGCCGACCACTATCGACGCGACCGAGTACTTCCAGGACAACGGCGTCGCCTTCATGCCCGGCAAGGCCGCGAACGCCGGCGGCGTGCTCGTCTCTGGCCTCGAGATGAGCCAGAACGCCGAGCACCTCAGCTGGACCTTCGAGGAGGTCGACGGCAAGCTCGAGCAGCTCATGCGCGGCATGTTCCACAACGTGGACGACACCGCAAAGAAGTACGGCCACGAGGGCAACTTCGTCATGGGCGCCAACATCGCCGGCTTCGAGAAGGTCGCCGACGCCATGCTCGCCCAGGGAGTCTGCTAAGCGGGCATCCGTATCATTGGGCTAAAGAGCCCGACTTGGGACCCCGGCTTCGGCCGGGGTCTTTTTTCTTCTCGCGCCGCCGCTCGGCTCCATAAGCGCCACGGTGCACGGGTTTCTTACAATCTGTTAGCGCGCCACACTAACTATCTGTAAGCTCACCACACTAAATTGCAGCATCTACCTGCGGTTTCTTGTGTGTTAAGTCGGCGAATCGCGACGGTTTCGGTCGTCGCGGCGGATATACTGTCCATCAGACCTTTAAGACGGTACGAGAGACCGAAAAGGCGTCCACAACGTATTCGCGCGAGCCTTCTCGGAGTCATGCCCACATTCGGCCAGCTCCGTTTTTTGTGCCCGCGCGGGCCCTATGGGCGCGCACGGAAAGGACGGTGTTGCGTTGAACCTCTTGGTCGACGGCGGCAGGCATCCCCAGGCGCTACTGGCGCTAGAGGACGGCAGTTACTTCTTTGGGCGCTCGGCGGGCGCCAGCGGCGAGACCTTCGGCGAGGTGGTGTTCAACACCTCGATGATCGGGTACCAGGAGATCGTCTCGGACCCGTCCTATGCGGGCCAGATCGTCACCCTGACCTATCCGCAGATCGGCAACTACGGCATCAACGAGAAGGACATGCAGGCCGCCGATCTGCACCTCGCCGGCCTCATCGTGCACGACATGTGCTATGAGCCGAGCAACTGGCAGTCCGTCAAGTCGCTTCCCGACTTCCTCGCCGAGCGCGGCGTCGTCGCCATCGAGGACGTGGACACTCGCGCTCTCACCTTGCGCATCCGCGAGGGCGGCGCGATGAAGGCGGCGATCTCGACTGTCGACCTCGACCCCGCGAGCCTCGTCGCGCGCGTCAAGGCGTCGGCTCCCATCGCCG
>NZ_DAWEMK010000050.1:9628-10849 GCF_052362415.1 Paratractidigestivibacter sp.
CCGACGTGAGCACACCCGAGCCCTACGCCGTCCCCGCGAAGGGCGAGGCGCGCCACAAGGTCGTCGCCTACGACTGCGGCGAGAAGGCGGGCATCGCCCGGCGCCTGGCGGCCGCAGGCTGCGAGGTCACCTTGGTGCCGTGGGACACCCCCGCGGACGAGGCCCTCGCGCTCGCGCCCGACGGGATCTTCTTCTCCAACGGCCCCGGCGACCCCGAGACCGTGCCCCCTGTGGTCGAGGCCGTCCGCGCCTGCCTGGGCAAGCTGCCTGTTTTCGGCATCTGCCTCGGCAACCAGGTCATCAGCATGGCTGCGGGCGCGACCATCGAGAAGCTCCCCTACGGCCACCACGGCGGCAACGAGCCGGTGATGAACCTGCTCACCGGTAAGGTTGAGATCACGGCTCAGAACCACAACTACGGCCCCGTCTTCTCGACCTTCGGGCCCCTCATTCCCGAGCTCTCCGGCGGCGTGTCCGACCACCCGGACGACCTTCGCTTCTGGTCCGAGCGACACATTGCCCCCGTTGTCCAGACGAAGGAGTGCGGGCGCGTGCGCCTGACTCACGTCAACCTCAACGACGGCACTCCCGAGGGCATTCAGTTCCTTGACATCCCGGCCTTCTCCATGCAGTACCACCCCGAGGCGAAGCCCGGCCCCAATGACTCCACCTACGCCTTCGCGGCGTTCGCTCGCCTGATGGACGGCGAGCCCGACTATCTTGCCATCGACGTCCGCGAGGGGAGGCGCTTCTAATGCCCAAGCGCACCGACATCAAGAAGATCCTCATCATCGGCTCCGGCCCCATCGTCATCGGCCAGGCCTGTGAGTTCGATTATTCCGGCACCCAGGCCTGCAAGGCCCTGCGCCAGGAGGGCTACGAGGTCGTCCTCGTGAACTCCAACCCGGCTACCATCATGACCGACCCGGAGACCGCCGACCGCACCTACATCGAGCCGATCACCGCCAACTCCGTCGCCAAGGTCATCGAGAAGGAGCGCCCCGACGCGCTTTTGCCCAACATGGGCGGCCAGACCGGCCTCAACTGCGCCGTCGCCCTCGCGCACGCCGGCGTGCTCGAGAAGTACAGCGTCGAGGTTATCGGCTGCGACATCGACTCCATCGAGACCGGCGAGGACCGCGAGCTGTTCGCCGCGGCCATGAAGGACATCGGCCTCGACGTGGCCAAGTCGGGAATCGCGCACACCATCGCCGAGTGCGA
>NZ_DAWEMK010000050.1:10859-11743 GCF_052362415.1 Paratractidigestivibacter sp.
ACGAGCTCGGGGGCTACCCCGTGGTCATCCGCCCGTCCTTCACCCTGGGCGGCGCCGGCGGCGGCATCGCCTACGACCACGACGACCTGCTGCGCATCTGCGAGCAGGGCCTTGCGCTCTCGCCCGAGACCGAGGTCCTCGTCGAGCAGTCCATTGAGGGCTGGAAAGAGATCGAGATGGAGGTCATGCGCGACGTCGCCGGCAACGGCGTCATCGTCTGCTCCATCGAGAACCTCGACCCGATGGGCGTCCACACCGGCGACTCCATCACCGTGGCTCCCTGTCAGACGCTCAACGACTACGAGCTCCAGCGCCTGCGCGACTATTCCATCGCCATCCTCGAGCGCGTCGGCGTCGCCTGCGGCGGCTCCAACGTGCAGTTCGCGGTGAACCCCGAGGACGGCCGCGTCATCGTCATCGAGATGAACCCCCGCGTGAGCCGCTCCTCCGCCCTGGCCTCGAAGGCCACGGGCTTCCCCATCGCGAAGATGGCGGCGCTTCTTTCCGTCGGCTACACGCTTGACGAGATCCAGAACGACATCACGCACTCCACGCCCGCCTGCTTCGAGCCCTCCATCGACTACTGCGTGGTCAAGATCCCGCGCTTCGCGTTCGAGAAGTTCAAGGGCGCGAGCGACCGCCTGAGCACCCGCATGAAGGCCGTCGGCGAGGTTATGGCCATCGGCTCCACCTTCGAGGAGGCTATGCAGAAGGCCATGAGGTCGCTCGAGCAGGGTCACGCCGGCCTCGGCGCGGATGGCAACGACGACTTTGAAGAGGAGAACTTCGCCCAGAAGGTCTCCACTCCGACCCCGGAGCGAATCCTCTACGTGGCCGAGGCCCTTCGCCGCGGCTGGTCGGTCGAGCAGGTTTTCGCCGCCACG
>NZ_DAWEMK010000051.1:0-3190 GCF_052362415.1 Paratractidigestivibacter sp.
TCGTCGCAGCCGAGCAGCGGGCAGATCTGCTCGCCGGCCTCGGTGCGCCCCATCGAGCGCTCCTTTATCTGTTCAAGTATAGCGAGTAGGTCCTCGGGAAGGCGGTCGCGACGCTCGATTCGCTCGCCGGTCGCGGGATGGTCGAAGCCGATGGTCCAAGAGTGGAGGAATTGACGGCGCAGCCCGAGGTTGGCACGGTCGTCCCCGCGGCCGTAGAGCTGATCGCCGACGAGCTGGTGGCCGACGTGGCGCATGTGGACGCGGATTTGGTGGGTGCGCCCGGTGTAGAGGTGGCACTCGATGAGGCTGTAGCCCTCGTCGCGACGCCCCGCCTCGAAGCGCTCGAGCGTCCGGTAGGTGGTGATGGCCTCGCGCGCGCCGGGCGCGTCGGAGACCGTCATGCGCAGGCGGTCGCGCGTGGAGCGGGCGATGCCCGTGACAATGGTGTCCTCGTCGCGGGCCATGTAGCCCTGGACGAGCGTGATGTAGCGGCGGTCGAGCACGCGCATGCGGATGAGGTCCTGGAGCGCCTTCTGGGTCTCGTCGTCCTTCGCGGCGACCATGAGCCCGGAGGTGTCCATGTCGAGGCGGTGCACGATGCCGGGGCGCTCCTCCCCCTGGAGCATGCCGAGGTGCCCGTAGCCGCAATGGGCCACGAGGGCGTTCGCCAGGGTGTCGTCGATGTGCCCCGGGCTGGGGTGGCAGACGAGCCCCGCCTGCTTCGAGATGACGAGCAGATGCTCATCCTCAAAGCGGATGTCCAGCGGGATGTAGGGGTTGGGGGCCAAAAGGCCGGGCGCCTCGGCCGCGTCGGGCTCGTCTACCTCGGCGCGCACCCGGTCGCCGAGCAGGACCTTCTCGGACTTGGAGGTAGCGGGGCAGGTGTTGATCTGGACGGCGCCGTTCTCGACGAGCTTCGCGCAGGCGGAGCGCGAGGGCATGCCGTCGGCCGTGGCGAGGAAGGCGTCCAGGCGCATGCCGTCGGACTCGGGCCCCACGAGCAGGTTCACGATGCGCGCGGCCATCTATGCCTCCGCTTGGGCGGATTCCGCCGCCTCGCGGGCGCGGTCCCAGCGGCACCACAGCACGAAGGCGACGAGGACGCCGCAGGTGATGAAGATGTCCGCCACGTTGAACACGGCGAAGTCCATGAACGTGGTGGCAAAGAAGTCCGTGACGCGGCCGGCGACGACGCGGTCGATCGCGTTGCCGATGCCGCCGCCGGCAACGCAGCCGAGCGTGGCCGCGAGCGGTAACGGGAGGGTATCTTCCTTGTACGCGAGGACGGCGCAACCGGCGGCGATGGCGACGGCGATGAGCACGAAGAGCAGCCCCTTGCCCTCCCCCATCGAGAAGGCCGCGCCCGTGTTGTACACGAGGCTCAAGTCCATCACGTGCGGGATGAGCGTCACGGGGCTGCCGAGGACGAGAGACGCGCGCGCCCACACCTTGACGAGCTGGTCGAGCGCGACCACGAGGGCCGCCGCCCCGGCGAGGGTGCCGAGGCGGCGGGAGACGGGCGTGGTTTTGAGCGGCGCGGCCAAGCGGCTACTCCTGGGCGACCACGGCGTCGTGGCAGCGGCAGCACAGGCCGTCGGCGCCGAGCTGGCGGTAGTTCCAGCAGCGCGGGCACTTCTGGCCGTCGGCGGGAGCGACGGAGCAGGCGAGCTCGTCGCCCACGGAGACCTCGACGGCGGAGCAGACGAAGACCTCGGCGAGGTCGACGCCCGCGAGCGCCTGGGCGGCGTCGGCGGTGAGGGTCAGCGCCGCGCGCGCGGCCTGGCTCGTGTTCTCGGTGACGGCGCCGGACTCCTTGGCCTCCTCGAAGGCCTTGGTGAATGCGTCGCGGGCGGCCGTGAGCTGCTCGTAAGCCGCGAGCTTCTGGGCGGCCTCGTCGGTGGTCCAGGGAGCCTGGTACCAGTCGAGCAGCGCCGCGCGCACCTGGCCGTCGCGCATGGAGGCGGGCAGGAAGGCCATGGCCTCGTCGCAGGTGAAGGCGAGGATCGGCTGGAGGTCGTGGACGAGCATGCTCAGGATCTGCGCCCAGACGGTGAGCGCGCTGCGGCGCTCGAAGCCGTCATTCTGGCCGCAGTAGACGCGGTCCTTGGTGGCGTTGAGGTAGCCGTTGGAGAGCTCGGTCACGTAGTCGTAGAGGTTGCGGTAGACAACGTTGAAGCGGTAGCCGTCGTAGGCCTCGGTCACGGTCTGGTGGACCTGGCACATGCGGGCGAGCGTGAGCTGGTCGTAGGCCGTGAGCTCGTCGAGGGCCACGGCGTCGGTCGCGGGGTCGAACTGGCCCTCGATCTCGCCGAGAAGGAAGCGCAGGGTGTTGCGGATCTTGCGGTAGGCCTCGCCGACGTGCGCGAGGATCGTGTCGTCGCAGGGGACGTCGTTGGAGGTGTCGACGGAGGCGACCCACAGGCGCATGACGTCGGCGCCGCGGGTGTCGCACTCGGCGTTCGGGTCGATGACGTTTCCGAGGGACTTGGACATCTTGCGGCCCTGGCCGTCCAGGGTGAAGCCCTGGGAGACCACGGACTTGTACGGTGCCGTGCCGTAGGCGCCCACCGAGGTCATGAGCGAGCTCATGAACCAGCCGCGGTGCTGGTCGGAGCCCTCGAGGTACATGTCGGCCGGGAAAGCGAGGTAGTCGCGGTGCTTGCACACGGCGGTGTGCGAGACGCCGGAGTCCCACCAGACGTCGAGGATGTCCTTGTTGGCCTTGAGGTGGTGCCCGCCGCACTTCGGGCAGACGCAGGCGTCGCCCAGATAGCTCTCGGGCGCGTCGGTGAACCAGGCGTCGGAGCCCTTCTCGCGGAAGAGCTCGATGACCTTATCGAGCGTGTCGTCGTTCATGACGGTCTCGCCGCAGTCCTGGCAGGTGTAGGCCGGGATCGGCACGCCCCAGTTGCGCTGGCGGGAGATGCACCAGTCGGGACGGCCCTCGACCATGGAGCCGATGCGCTTGATGGCGTGCGCCGGGTAGAAGTCGACGTGCGAGAGCGCCTCGGTGGCCTCCTCGCGCAGCGAGCGGCCGTCGGTCATGGGCTTGTCCATCGAGACGAACCACTGGCTCGTCGCGCGGAAGATGACCGGCTGCTTGCAGCGCCAGCAGTGCGGGTAGCTGTGGTTGATGTCCTCGTGGAGGATCAGCGTGCCGCGCTCGCGCAGCCACTCGATGATCTTCGGG
>NZ_DAWEMK010000051.1:3200-5757 GCF_052362415.1 Paratractidigestivibacter sp.
GGGGCCGCCGGTGCCCATGCCGTCGCCCTTGTAGAAGCGGCCGTCGTCGTCGACGGGCATGACCACGGGGATGTTGAACTTCATGCCGGCGAGGTAGTCGTCGACGCCGTGGCCGGGCGCGGTGTGGACGACGCCGGTGCCGTCCTCGAGGGTGACGTAGTCGGCGTAGATGAACTCGCCCTCGACTCCCTGGTCGCCGAAGATCGGCTGCTTGTACTTGTTGTGGCACAGCTCGGTGCCCGTCATGCGCCAGGGCTCGCCGTCGGCGCCGCGGACGAGCTCGACCTCGCCGTAGCCGAACTTGGCGCAGTCCTTCTCCACGAGGGCCTCGGCCATGATCTCGGCGTGGCCGTCGTGGACGATGGCCACGTAGGTCGCCTCGGGGTGCAGGATGACGGCGTCGTCGGCCGGAAGCGTCCACGGCGTCGTGGTCCAGATGTCGACCCAGAGCTTGCCGGCCCAGGCCTCGAGGCCGGCCGGGACGGTCGTCATCTCGAAGCGGACGAAGATGGCGGGGCTGACCTCGTCGCCGTACTCGATCTCGGCCTCGGCGAGCGCCGTGTGGCAGTGGGAGCACCAGTGGACCGGCTTGCGTCCGCGGTAGATGGCGCCGCGGTCGAAGATTGCCTTGAAGATCTCGACGTCGGTGGCGTCGTAGTCGTTGACGTAGGTCAGGTAGGGGTTGTCCCACTCGGCCAGCACGCCCAGGCGCTTGAAGCCCTGGCGCTGGGTGTCGACCTGCTCGACGGCCATCTTGCGGCAGAGCTCGCGGATCTTCTCGGTGGGAAGCTGGTTGAACTTCTCGGTCCCGAGGATGGTCTCGACCTTGTGCTCGATGGGCTGGCCGTGGCAGTCCCAGCCGGGGACGTACGGCGTCTGGAAGCCCTGCATGGACTTATAGCGGTTGATGATGTCCTTAGAGATCTTGTTCTGCGCGTGGCCGAGGTGGATCGGGCCGTTGGCGTACGGGGGGCCGTCGTGCAGGACGAACTTCTTGTGGCCCTCGTTCTTCTTGAGCAGCTGGGAGTAGACGTCGTCGTCCTCCCACTGCTTGAGCCGCTTGGGCTCGTTCTGGGCGAGGCTCGCGCGCATCGGGAAGCCCGTCTGCGGGAGATTCGTCGTCTTCTTGTACTGGTTCGCCACTTGCGTGACCCCTTTCTGGGCACCAAAAAAGCGCCCGTCCCGACTGCTGGGACGAAGCGCTCACGTCACACTTCGTTTAAGACCACCCAGCGTGCGGATCCACCGCGTTACTCGGCTGGCCCATGACGGAGGCCAATCCCGGCGACGCCTACTCGACGGCAAGAAACGCGGACGCGGGGTCCTCCTGCCGGCTTTGGGGCCGCGGCTCGGGGGTGATCTTCTCCGGGACGCGGTCGCGGGATCCCAGCACCCCCGCTCTCTTGTGGCCGCGCGACCCCGGGTACTCTCCCCGTCATCGCCTGTGGTCAAAGATGGTAGCACGAACGGCCGGGCGCGTGGTAAGGTAAATGCCGCAAAAGCGAATAGGAACCATCTCTTCGGCCCGCGGAGCTGAGCTGCGCGGGGCCGCGTGCACGAGGTACGCGCGACGTTCACACACGAGGAGGACGTAGCGTTTTTGCGCCGCGCCATCGAGGTCTCGAGGAGGAGCCGCGAGCACGGCAACACGCCCTTCGGCGCGATCCTCGTCGACGAGCACAAGAACGTCGCCCTCGAGCAGGAGAACCGCGAGGTCACCGAGCACATCTGCACCGGCCACGCCGAGACCTCGCTCATGGAGGCCGCGAGTCGCAAGTTCGACCACGGCTACCTGTGGCAGTGCACCATCTACACCACCGGCGAGCCCTGCGCCATGTGCTCGGGCGCTATCTACTGGGCCAACGTCGGCCGCGTGGTCTATGCGATGACCGAGCGCGACATCCTCGCGCAGACCGGCGACAACGAGCAGAACCCGACGCTCGACACCCCCTGCCGGCAGATCTTCGGCTCCAGTCAGAAGCAGATCGAGGTCGTCGGCCCCTTCCCCGAGCTCGTCGCCGAGGCCTGCGCAGTCCACGAGGGCTACTGGAACTAACCGAGCCGAGGACCATCACTGGGTGACAGTCATTGGCTGCAGCTTTCTGGGACACCCTCGCGGCTCGGGAAAACCAAAGGACGGGCGCGAACTTTCCGATAACCGCAGAAAGCTCGCGCCCGTCCCTTGTGTACCTTCAGCTGTTGCGACGAGCGGGTTCTTGGGCACAGGCTCCACGCCCGCCTCCCCTGCTTGGCTCGAGGGCTAGTCGGCCATGGCCTCCTCGAAGGCGGCGGAGAAGCGCGGGTCGGACTTGGCCATGCGCGCGTTGGTGGCGATCCAGCCGGCGACGGTGCCCGTGTCGTAACCCTCCTTGGGGTCGATGACGAGGGCGTAGAACTCCTCCTCGGCAAGGCAGCGCTCCATGGCATCGGTGAGCTGGATCTCGTTGCCGGCGCCGGGCTTCTGGGTCTTCAGGAGCTCCATCACGCGCGGCGAGAGCAGGTAGCGGCCGACGATGAAGAGACGAGACGGAGCGAGCGCGGCCTTGGGCTTCTCGAC
>NZ_DAWEMK010000051.1:5767-10226 GCF_052362415.1 Paratractidigestivibacter sp.
GCTTCCAGACGGCGCCCTCGTCGTTCTCGCCAGCCTCGGGGAACTCGGCGATCGAGCCGACCTGCTTGCCGGCGATGATGCCGTAGCGCGAGACCTCGTCCTCGGGGCACGGGGCGACGGCGATGACGCTCGCGCCGCCGTGGGCCTTGGAGACCTCCATCATGCGGGGCAGGATCTTCTTGTCCGGGACCATGTAGTCGCCGAGGAGCACGAAGAAGGGCTCGTTGCCGGTGGCGTAGGAGGCGCAGCGGATGGCGTGGCCCAGGCCCAGCGGCTCGCTCTGGAAGCAGAAGTCGACGGGAAGGGAGCCGGCCTCCTTGACGGCCTCGGCATAGCCGGCCTTGTTGCGGGAGCGCAGCAGGTCCTCGAGCGCGAGGTCGGGCGTGAAGTAGCTCATGATCTGGGGCTTGGCCTGCGAAGAGACGATGATGCACTCGTCGACCTCCTCGGGGGCGAGCGCCTCCTCGACGACGTACTGGATGACCGGCTTGTCGAGGACGGGGAGCATTTCCTTCGGGGTAACCTTGGTGCCGGGAAGGAAGCGGGTGCCGAGGCCGGCGGCGGGGATGATCGACTTCATATGGGGGTCCTTTCGGGTTGTTCAGGCACGGGCGGGGCCGCGTGGCCGATGAACGTGTTGTTCGCATTATGTAACAAAGCGTTCGTCTATGGTACCCCCAACTCCCCCTGCGGGCGCGCAGCGCCCGCAGGGGGAGGTCCCACCTACTCGACGGTGACGGACTTCGCGAGGTTACGGGGCTTGTCGACGTCGCAGCCGCGCAGCAGCGCGACCTCGCGGCCGAGGAGCTGCAGGGGCACCGACGCGGTGATCGCCGAGAACGCGTCGCGGACGCGAGGCACGTAGATGACGTGGTCGGCGATCTTCTTGATGTCCTCGTCGCCCTCGGTCGCCACGACGATGATGGCCGCGCCGCGGGCGCGGCACTCCATGAGGTTGCTCACGGTCTTGTCGTAGGTGGGGCTCTTGGTCGCCACGGCGATCACGGGGAAGCCGGGCTCGATCAGGGCGATCGGGCCGTGCTTCATCTCGCCGGCGGCGTAGGCCTCGGCGTGCAGGTAGCTGACCTCCTTGAGCTTAAGGGCGCCCTCGTAGGCGATGGCAGAGCCCATGCCGCGGCCGACGAAGAGCGCGGAGTGCGCGTCCTTGCAGACCTTGGCGGCCTCGGCGATCGCCGGGCCCTGGGTATCGATGATGTGCTGGATCTGCTCGGCGGTGTCGCCCAGCTCGCGGAAGAGCAGGCGGCACTGCTTGGTGGTCAGGCGGTACTTGACCTGGCCGAGGAGCATGGCGAGCAGCGTCAGGCTCACGACCTGGCCGATGAAGCTCTTGGTCGAGGCGACCGCGATCTCCTTGTTCGCCTTGGTGTAGATGACGCCGTCGCTCTCGCGCGCGACGGGGCTGCCCACGACGTTCGTGATGCCGAAGACCTTGGCGCCCTTGATGCGCGCGTCGCGGATGGCGGCGAGGGTGTCGGCGGTCTCGCCGGACTGGGAAACGGCGACGACGAGCGTGGTCGGGGTGATGATGGGGTCGCGGTAGCGGAACTCGGAGGCCGCCTCAACCTCGGTCGGGATCCTCGCCCAGGCCTCGATGAGGTTCTTCGCGACGAGGCCGGCGTGGTAGGAGGTGCCGCACGCGATCACGTAGACGCGATCTATGTCGTTGAGCTCCTCGAGCGAGAGACCGAGCTCGTCGATGTCGAGCTCACCGG
Source organism: Paratractidigestivibacter sp. (assembly GCF_052362415.1). Lineage (NCBI taxonomy): Bacteria > Bacillati > Actinomycetota > Coriobacteriia > Coriobacteriales > Atopobiaceae > Paratractidigestivibacter > Paratractidigestivibacter sp. The sequence goes on from NZ_DAWEMK010000051.1 coordinate 7,501, forward strand.
CGGCGGTCATGCGGCCGACGAGGGTGTCGCGCACGACGCGCGGCTGCTCGTGGATCTCCTTGAGCATGAAGTGGGGGTAGCCGCCCTTCTCGGCCATGTCGAGGTCCCAATCGACGTGGGTGACCTCGGGCTCGATGACGTTGCCCCCGGCATCGGTGTACTCGATGCCGTCGGGGGTGAGCTTGGCGAACTGGTCGTCGGCGAGGACCACGACGTCGCGGGTGGCGTCGATGAGGGCGATGACATCGGAGGCGACGTAGGAGCCGCGCTCGCCGCGGCCGATGACGATGGGCGAGTCCTTGCGGGCGACCGCGATGGTGCCCGGCTCGTCCGCGCAGACGACCGCGAGGCCATAGGCGCCGACGACGCGGGCGCAGGCGGAGCGGACGGCGGCCATCAGGTCATGCTCGGTCGTGTAGGCGTCCTCGATGAGGTGCGCGAAGACCTCGGTGTCCGTGTCGGAGCGGAACTCGTGGCCGGCGGCCGTGAGCTCCTCGCGGAGCTCCGCGAAGTTCTCGACGATCCCGTTGTGGACGACGGCGATGCGGCCGTCGCAGCTCACGTGCGGGTGCGCGTTGGCGGTGGAGGGGCGCCCGTGGGTGGCCCAGCGGGTGTGGCCGATGCCGCAGGTGGAGCTCTCCTTATAGCTCTCGAGTTCGGAGGCGAGGCCGGAGACCTTGCCCACGCGGCGGATCACGTCGAGGCGGGACTCCCCGTCGGCGCCGGCGACCTCGAGCGCCACGCCCGCCGAGTCGTAGCCTCGGTACTCCATGCGCGCCAGGCCCTCGATGAGGATCTGCTGCGCCTGGTCCTTGCCGGTGAATCCGATGATGCCGCACATACGGTGGTTCCTTTCGTTGGGGCGGTCCTGTGTGCACGAGAAGCGTTAGGTGACTGGTATTAGCTTTTCGATACCTGTGAGTGTACACTCTTCAAGTGGTATTGCAATTCAATAACCAGTGAACACGAAAACGCCATCGCTTCGACACTTTCCCAGGGCCGTTCCCAAGCCCGCGGTTTTTCCGCCAATTCCCGCAACTCACCGAATAGTCGGCGCCATGCCCCGGCGAATGTCACATGGTAGAGTGCATAACGCTCCCGAAAGGACCGCATGGATACCTTCATACCCCCGCGCTCGCCAAACGAGAAGTACCTCGACCTTCTCTCCGAGAAGTTCCCGACGACCCGCTCGGCCTATACCGAGATCATCAACCTCGAGGCCATCCTCAACCTGCCCAAGGGCACCGAGCACTTCGTCAGCGACGTGCACGGCGAGTACCACGCCTTCGAGCACATCCTCAACAACTGCTCCGGCGTCATCCGCGAGCGCGTCCGCTCGACCTTCGAGTTCCAGCTCACGACCGAGGAGCAGGCGGACCTCTGCACGCTGATCTACTACCCCACCCTGAAGCTCCAGCGCCTACGGGAAGAAGGGCGCCTGACCGAGGAGTGGTACGCCATCAACCTCATGCGCCTCGTGCGCCTGGCGCGCAGGCTCTCGGGCACCTACACGCGCTCGAAGGTCCGCAAGGCCATGCCGGTCGAGTACTCCTACATCATCGATGAGCTGCTCCACACCTCCTCCGACGAGCACGAGGAGCGCCTGGCCTACCATCAGCGCATCATCAGCTCGATCATCGACACCGGCAGCGCCGACGACTTCATCTGCTCGCTCGCCGCGCTGATCAAACGCCTCGCCGTCGATCATCTGCACCTCGTCGGCGACATCTTCGACCGCGGGCCGCGCGCCGACCGCATCATCGATCGCCTGAGCGCCTACCACTCCATCGACATCCAGTGGGGCAACCACGACATCGTGTGGATGGGCGCGGCCTCCGGCTCCGCAGCCTGTCTGGCCGCCGTGATCCGCAACAACGTGCACTACGACAGCCTGAAGATCCTCGAGAACGCCTACGGCGTGAGCTTGCGCGAGCTCACCGTGTTCGCCGAGCAGACCTACCGCCAAGACGACGGCATGGACCCGGTCGAGAAGGCGATCTCGGTCATCCTCTTCAAGCTCGAGGGCAAGGTGATCCTCCGCCACCCCAACTGGCAGATGGACGACCGGCTGCTCCTCGAGCACGTGGACCCCGCCCGCGGCCCGAAGCACCCCTACGAGCTGACCGAGGGCGAGCGCCAGGTCATGGACAACATGATGAGCGCCGTGCGCCACTCCGAGAAGCTCCAGGCCCACATCGGCTTCCTCTACGACCACGGCAGCGCATACCTCGTGCACAACGGCAACGTGCTCTTCCACGCGTGCGTGCCCATGAACGAGGACGGCACATTCTGCCCCGTCAACCACCAAGGCCAGATGCTCGCGGGCAAGGAGTACTACGACTACACCGACCGCCTCGCGCGCCGCGCGTGGCACGAGCACGACCAGGTCTCGCTCGACTGGATGTGGTACCTGTGGTGCGGGCGCCTCTCGCCGCTGTCCGGCCGCGTGATGAAGACCTTCGAGCGCACCTACCTCTCGGACAAGTCGACCTGGGAAGAGCCGCGCGACCCCTACTACGAGCACGTCGAGGACCCGGCCGCGTGCCGCATGATCCTCGAGGAGTTCGGCTGCAGCCCCGACGGCGTGATCATCAACGGCCACACCCCCGTCCACGCCGCCGCCGGCGAGAACCCCGTCAAGGCGGGCGGCATGCTCGTCGTCATCGACGGCGGGTTCTGCCAGGCCTACCACCAGACCACGGGCATCGCGGGCTACACGCTCATCG
>NZ_DAWEMK010000051.1:10355-11547 GCF_052362415.1 Paratractidigestivibacter sp.
CCTTCGCGAGCATCAAGGACGTCCTCGACCTGAACGCCGACATCATGAGCGACGACGATCGCTTCCGCCGCTGGCCGCGCCCCCTCACCGTGGGCGACACGGACGCCGGCGTGCAGATCCGCGAGCAGATCGCCGACCTGCGAGAGCTTTTGTCCGCCTACCGCAACGGCGACGTGCCCGAGCGCACCGCGAGCTCCTAGGGGCAAAGGCCCCGGCCAGGGCCCGGCCGAGAAGGGCCCTTTAGAATTGTTCCTAATGCAAAAAAGGCGCGCGCCCAACGAGAGGTCCTCGTTGGGCGCACGCCCGTCTTCGTGCGGATCGCAGGAATCGGCACTACTGCTGCTGACCGTCTGCCGGCGCAGGCATCGCCGGGGCAAAGCCGTCGTCGTGCGTGAGGATGTTCATGAACTCCTCGCCGGTGATGGTCTCCTTCTTTTGCAGGTAATGCGCGATCTCGTGCAGCTTGAAGCGGTTCTTCTGGAGCGTCGCGAGCGCGGTCTGGTGGCCCTCCTCGACGAGCGCCTGGACCTCGGCGTCGATCTCCTGCGCGGTGCCCTCGGAACAGGTGAGCTCCGAGCCGCCGCCGAGGTAGCGGTTGCGCTGCTGGCCGAGCGCGACCATGCCGAACTTGTCGGACATGCCGTACTGGGTGACCATGGCGCGCGCGATGCCGGTGGCCTTCTCGATGTCGTTCGAGGCGCCGGTGGTCATCTCGCCGAAGATGAGCTCCTCGGCGGCGCGGCCGCCGCAGAGCACGGCGATCTTGTTCTTGGCCTCCTCGCGCGTGGTGAGGAAGTGCTCGTCCTCCTCGACCTGCATGGTGAAGCCGAGCGCGCCCGAGGTGCGCGGCACGATCGTGATCTTCGAGACGGGCGCCGAGCCCTTCTGCATGGCAGCGACGATGGCGTGGCCGGTCTCGTGGTAGCTGACGACCTCCTTCTCATGCTGGGAAAGAACGGTCGACTTCTTTTTCTCGCCGGCGATGACGACGTCGACGGACTCGGCCAGGTCCTCCTGCGTCACGCGCTTGCGCCCGAAGCGCACCGCGCGAAGGGCGGCCTCGTTGATGATGTTCGCGAGGTCCGCGCCCGAGGCGCCGGGGGTCGAGCGGGCAAGGACGCCCAGGTCGATGCCGGGCTCCATCTTTACGTCGTTGGCGTGGATCTGCAGGATCGCCTCGCGGCCGGCGAGG
>NZ_DAWEMK010000052.1:0-2268 GCF_052362415.1 Paratractidigestivibacter sp.
GAGGTCCTCGACAACGTCTTCGGCGCGCATGCCCCGAGCTCGTCTCGCAGGCCCCGGCTCGAGGTCCCGAGGGACGCGGGGTTCGGGGACGTCGCCGGCGGGCACGGCATGGAGTCGCTGCTCGACGCCTGCGAGGAGAAGATCGCCGCGGCGCTCGGGCGGATGCTCGCGGGCGACATCGAGGCGCGCCCCATAGATGCCCACGCCTGCGACTACTGCCCGGTCCTCAACTGCGAGAAGAGGTGCTCCAAGTGACGAGCCAGAACACACCGGCCGCCCCGGCCGTCGACCTGTCCGGCCTGAACGAGGGCCAGGCGAGGATCGCGCGCACGCTCGACGCGCCCCTCTTCGTCGAGGCGGGCGCCGGCTCCGGGAAGACCTTCACCCTGACCCAGCGCGTCGCCTGGGCGCTCTCCCCGGGGTCGGGCCCCGACGGAGCGCCCTTCATCGACGACCTCGGCCAGGTCCTCGTCATCACCTTCACCGAGGCCGCCGCGCGCGAGATCCGCGAGCGCGTGCGCTCGACGCTGCGACGCGTGGGGATGCAGGAGGCGGCGCTCAGCGTGGACGACGCCTGGATATCGACCATCCACGGGATGTGCTCGCGCATCCTGCACCGCCATGCCCTCGACCTCGGGCTCGACCCCGATTTCCGGGTCGTCGCCGGCTCTGAGCAGGACGGCATCTACTTCCGCGCCATGGACACGGTCATGCGCGGGGCGCGCGACGACGCGCGCCTGCGCGAGGCCGTCGCGTCTCTCGGCACGGGGACCTGGTCTCCCGATTCCGGGTACTCGAGCGCCATGGGCGTCGTCGACGGCGTCCTCAGGGCCTCCAAGGCGCTGCCGGGCGGCATCGGCTCGCTCAGGTGCGCCGAGCCGTCGGAGGGCTGCGGAATAGACGCCCTCATGCGCGAGCTCCTCCTTCGCATGGAGGAGCTCGGGGCCGAGAAGCTCTCGGCCTCGGCGGCGTCGAAGGTCGGGCCCGCGCTCGAGGCCCTGCGCGGCTTCGACGCCCTCGCGCCCGGCCAGAAGGACGCCGACGCCGCGCTCGAGGCGCTCGGCCAGGTCGCGCTCCCGCGCTCCTCCAAGGCGATCGCCGATAAGCTCAAGGACGTCAAGGAGGCGCACGCCCAGGCCCTCGCCGAGGCGTACTTCCTCAGGTCGAGGGGGCACGCTGAGGCCTTCCTCGAGCTCGCCCGCAGGCTCGATGCCGAGTACTCTAGGGCAAAGCTCGAGGCCGGCGCCTGCGACAACGACGACCTCGTCCAGCTCGCCTACGCCGCAGTGCGCGACGTCGAGGCGGTGCGCGCCGACTACGCGGGGCGCTTCCGGCTCGTGATGGTCGACGAGTTCCAGGACACCGACGACACCCAGCTCGCCTTGATCGAGCTGCTCTCGGGCGAGGACGGCCGGCACCTGTGCACCGTCGGCGACGCCCAGCAGTCGATCTACCGCTTCCGCGGCGCGGACGTGGGGGTCTTCTACCGGCGCGGGGAGGGCGTCGCCGACTCCGGGCGCGTCCGGCTGGACACGAACTACCGCAGCCACGGCGACATCCTCAAGTTCGTAGAGCGCGTGAGCCGCGGCAACTCCGCCCCCGGCCTGGGGACGGGCGGCGGCGCGCGGGGCACCATGGCGCCCGGAGCCTTCATGCACCTCGACGACTGCCCGACGCGCAAGGACGCCTACCGCGCGGCCGACCTTCCTCGCATCGACGTCGAGGTCGTCCGCGGCAAGGGCGCCTCGGGATACGCGACCAAGCAGCAGGCGGCCACGCTCGCCTCGCAGGTCGCCGACGCCCTCGTGCGCTATCGGGACGCAGGCGAGCGCCCCGGCGACATGGCCCTGCTGCTCGGCGTGACCTCCAACGCCGCGCTCTACATCGACGCGCTCCGCTCCCGTGGGCTGGAGTGCGTGGTCACGGGCGGCTCGACGTTCACGAAGGCCCCCGAGGTCAAGGTCGTCTGCGCGCTTCTCCACACGCTGGCCAACCCCGCGGATACCCAGTCGGGGCTCTTCCCCTTGCTCGCGAGCGAGATGTTCGGCGCGGACGCCGACGACTTCTGCGAGCTCGGAACGAGGCGGCAGGAGAAGCTCGACGCCCCGACGAAGCGGCCGATCGACCAGGGGCTCGACGCCTTCGAGTTCCTGCCCGGCCACGTCCCCTCGGCGCGCCTCTCGCTCGCTCGCGAGGTGATCTCGCGCGCTCTCGAGGACGTGCGAACGATGCCGGTTGCGGACGTCTGCGCCCGCGCGGTGCGAGACT
>NZ_DAWEMK010000052.1:2278-11490 GCF_052362415.1 Paratractidigestivibacter sp.
CGGCTGGCTCGCGCGTCTCGAGGCCGGCGGCACCGAGGGCATGGCGCGCGCCGCGAACGTGCTCGCAGCCGTGCGCTATGTGCGCGACCTCACGCAGTCTCTCGGCTTGGGCCCTGCCCGCGCCGCGACCGAGTTCGACCTCTGGCTCGCCTCGTCGAAGATCGCGCCCGCCTCGCTCGCGGGCGCCGACGGCGGCCAGGGCGCGGGCACGGTGCGCATCATGACGATCCATGCATCGAAGGGCCTCGAGTTTCCCGTCACCGCGGTGGCCGAGTGCTGGAACGACCCCCGTGACTCTTCGGGCATCGCTGTGCTCGGAAAGGACCCCGCCGGCCTCGTCCTCAAGCCCTCAGGCCTCCCCGACGCCGAGGCAAAGAAGCTGTCCTCGGCTTTGGGCGCCATCGACGCCGAGGAGGCGCTCGCCGACCTCGAGGACGGCCGGGCGCTCCCGCTCTCCGCGGCCTTCGTCGCCTGCGGCCAGCGCGACTCGATCGAGGCCGCGCAAGAGAAGTCGCGCCTGCTCTACGTCGCGATGACGCGCGCCCGCGAGGCGCTCGTGCTCGGCGTCTCCGCACCCTGCGGCAAGGCGGGGGTCTCGTCGACGATGGCCTCCGACGCGCTCTTTGCGCTCTTCGGGACGCGCGAGCCTCCGGCGCCGGGCGTGGGCTCCGTCGACTTCGGGGGGACCTCGCCCGCCCGCGTGCGGTGCGTTGAGGTCCAGACCGATGGCAAAGGAGAGGAGAAGGGCTGCATAGCCGACTCCGGCGGATCGCTTCCGGGCTTCGACGGCCCGGTGCCGCTCGACCCCGCCGCCATCGTCGCCACGGGCACCCAGGCTGCTCAGGCCGGGTCCCCTGAGCGCGGGTTCGACCTCTACGACATCGCGTCCGCGGCCCCTGGGCGCATTGGCACCTGGCGCGCCCGCGAGGGGGTCTACAGTTACAGCTCAGTCCACGCCGCGATTGCTGCCGGGGAGGGCGAGCCCGCACCCGCGCCGTCGCGTGCCGAGCGCGAGGCCGCCGAGGACGGCGCGCCCACGGGTGCCGACGCGGACCGCGCGACGAACCTCGGCTCCGCCTTCCACGAGCTCGCTCAGGCCATGGCCGAAAGCGGCCGCGAGCCCAATGATGCCCAGGTGGACGCCATGGCCCGCAGGTGGAACCTCTCGGCCCGCGCACGGGCCCGGCTCGAGCGCGCCCTTGCGCGCTGGGAGGGATCCTCGATCCGCTCCGAGGCGCTCCGCCACACGCTCGTGCTGCCCGAGCAGCCTTTCTTCGTCCTTGCCCCCTCGGAGCACGGCGACTACCTCGAGGGCGCGATCGACCTTCTCTGCACGGATCCGGGGAGCAAAGAGGCGCTGGTCGTCGACTACAAGACGGGCGACGCCGGCCTCTCGGTCGGTGAGGCCCGCGCGCGGCATGCGGTGCAGGCCGAGTTCTATGCCGGCGTCCTTACGGGCCAAGGCTACTCCCGCGTCGAGTGCGCCTTCGTCTGCGTCGAGCGCGAGGACCCCGCAGACCCCGCCGAGCCCCTCGTCCTGCGCTACCGCTTCGGCGAGGGCGCGGAGTAGGTCGCCTCGTCGGCCGTCGCGCGGGGCCGGTGTCGGGTTGTTCCCGGCGCAGTTCCGCATGAGCCCGAGGCCACTTAATGTGGCCTCGGTGCGAAGAGGACTGTCCGAGCACGGGGACAACGCCGACGCCGGCCCCGCGCGACGGCCGACGAGGCTCTTGGCGAGCTCATTGCGATGCGATTGCGCTGGGGCGCCCCAGCGCGGTTACACTAGGTACGGAAAACTCTCGACTACAAGGAACCCGTCACATGGCCTTCGTCCACCTGCACAACCACTCCGACTTCAGCATCCTCGACGCCGCCACCCGCATCCCGGACATGGTCAAGCGCGCCGTCGACCTGCACATGCCGGCCATCGCGCTCACCGACCACGGCTATATGTTCGGCGTGCCCGACTTCGACCTCGAGTGCCGCAAGTACAACGACGCCCAGAACGACATGAAACAGTGGAAGCACGATGTGGAGTGCTTTAAGAAGGACTGGGAGCTCGAGGAACCGGAGCCCGACGCCGACGACGCCGGACCGCACGACCGCGTGCACGCCCAGTGGGCCTCCGACGTCGAGGTCTGGGAGTCCTCGGGGCATGATCTCTCGGCTGTCGAGGCCAACCGGCCCGAGCTCCTCATCAAGCCGATCTTCGGCTGCGAGGCATACTTCATCACCGACGACTGCATCGAGAAGGGCACCAAGCAGCACCGCTACCACCTGCTGCTCCTGGCGAAGAACGAGACCGGCTACGTCAACCTCATGAAGATGATGAGCGAGGCCGGCTCGGGCGACATGTTCTACTACTACCCGCGCACCACGCTCGACATGCTGCGCCGCTACCACGAGGGCATCATCTGCAGCTCCGCCTGCGTGTCCGGCATCATCCCGCGCATGTACTTCTCGGGCCAGCCCGACAAGGCCAAGGAGTGGGCGCTCACCTACAAGGAGATCTTCGGCGACGACTTCTACCTCGAGGTGCAGGACCACGGCCTGGAGGACCCCTCCTGGGGCGGGTTCAACGACCGCACGCTCTCCGAGCAGATCATCCGGCTGGGCCATGAGCTGGGCATCAAGGTCATCGCCACGAACGACAACCACTACCTCACCCGCGAGGACGCGCCCACCCAGGACATCCTCAGCTGCATCGGCACCGCGTCCAAGGTCGACGACGTCAACCGCAAGCGCATGACCGGCACCGAGTTCTACGTGAAGAGTGAGGAGGAGATGCGCGAGCTCTTCTCGTGGGCGCCGGAGGTCATCGACAACACCCTCGAGGTGGCGGCCAAGTGCGACTACGAGCTCGACTGGACGCACATGTACCTGCCCAAGTTCCCTGGCCTTCGCGAGGGCGAGACCTCCGAGGAGCGCTTCCGCGAGGAGTGCGAGAAGGGCCTGGCCGTCCGTTACGGCGAGGACTGGAAAAACGTCGAGATCGGCGGCTGGAACGTCCTCGACCGCCTGAACCACGAGTACAACATCATCTGCACCAAGGGCTTCGCCGACTACTTCCTCATCGTCCAGGAGTACGTCCAGTGGGCTAAGCGCAACGGCATCGGCGTCGGCCCGGGGCGTGGCTCGGCTGCGGGCGCCCTCGTCGCCTATGCCATGGACATCACCACTTTCGACCCGCTCTCCAACGGCCTGATGTTCGAGAGGTTCCTCTCGCCCCAGCGTACCGAGATGCCCGATATCGATATGGACTTCGATGATGAGCGGCGCCTCGAGGTCGTCCAGCACGTCCGCGAGGTCTACGGCCCCGAGCGCGTCTGCCACGTCATCACCTACTCGACCATCAAGGCCAAGCAGGCCATCAACGACGCCTGCCGCGTGCTCGGCTACCCCGTCTGGCAGGGCCAGAAGCTCTCGAAGATGATCTCGGGCGACCCGAAGGCCAAGCTCAAGTTCGTCCTCAACAAGACCGAGGGCAAGGAGGACATGTACTCCCCGGACTTCGAGGAGGCCTACAAGAAGGACGAGGACGCCCGCCGCATCATCGACTCCGCGCTCTCCATCGAGGGCCTGCACCGCGGCGAGGGCGTCCACGCCTGCGCCGTCCTCATCGCCCCGACGCCCGTCAACGACCACGTCCCGACCAAGGTTGACACCAAGGGCGGCGTCGAGATCACGCAGTACGAGGGCCACTCGGTCGCGGACATGGGCCTGCTCAAGATGGACTTCCTGGGCCTGCGAACGCTCACCGTCATCTCGAAGGCGCTCGCCAACATCCGCGCCGCCTACCCGAACCCCGAGGACATCGACCGCATGCCCGACGTGGTCAAGCAGACCATCAAGCCGGGCGCCACCTGCGTGGACATCAACGTCGACAAGATCCCCTTCGATGACCCGAAGATCTATGAGCTCATGGGCAAGGGCCACACCGCGGGCGTGTTCCAGATCGAGTCCGCGGGCATGACGGCGACCATCAAGGGCATGCAGCCCAAGGAGTACCGCCAGGTGGTCGCTCTGATCGCCCTGTACCGCCCGGGCCCCCTGGGCGCCGGCATGGTCACGAGCTACATCAACCGCATGAACGGCAAGGAGCCCGTCGCCTTCTACGACGACCGCCTCTCCGACATCCTGGACGAGACCTACGGCACCATGGTCTACCAGGAGCAGGTCATGCAGATCAGCATGAAGATGTCGAACTTCACCCCCGGCGAGTCGGACTCGCGCATCCGCAAGCCGGTGGCGAAGAAGAAGATCAAGATGCTGACCGACCAGATCTTCCACTGGGAGGGCAACGGCGCCGACGAGACCATCTACGACCACTGGATCAACGGCGCCGTCGAGAACGGCTACAAGAAGGAGGTCGCCCAGCGCATCTGGGACGACGTCCTCGAGTTCGCGTCCTACGCGTTCAACAAGTCGCACTCCGCGGGCTACGCCATCCTCGTCATGCAGACCGCCTGGCTCAAGGCCTACTTCCCCAAGGAGTACATGGCCTCGGTCCTCACGTCCTACATGGGCAAGACCGAGAAGATCGTCCACTACGTCACCGCCTACCGCCGCGAGGGCGTGGCCATCCTGCCCCCGGACATCAACGAGAGCGGCCGCGACTTCACGGCGACCCCCGACGGCGTCCGCTTCGGCTTCGCCGGCATCCGCGGCGTGGGCGAGGCCGTGGGCGAGGCCATCATGGCCGAGCGCGACCGCGCGGGGGAGTTCCGCGACATCTTCGACTTCGTGAACCGCATGGACTCCGGCTCCGCGAACCGCCGCGTGGTCGAGGCGCTCATCTGCTCGGGCGCCTTCGACTCCACCGGATACACCCGCATGCAGCTCATGCGCCTTGTCGACAAGAACAACCCGGACAACATCATCGACGCCGCGACGCGCAAGCAGAAGATCCGCGCGACGGGGCAGGTCTCGATGTTCGATATGTTCGCGGGCGTCGAGGGCGCAGGCTTCGAGGAGACGAACCCCGAGCCCGACGGCGTGGAGTGGGACCGCTCGGTCAAGCTCTCGCGAGAGCACGAGGTCCTCGGCCTCTACGTCTCGGACCACCCGCTGCGCCCGTACGCCTACGCCCTGGCGAAGGCGCGCGACTACAGCCTCTCGGACATCGAGGTCTCGACCGAGGTCACCGACTCGGCGGGCGGCGTCCACGAGCAGTTCAAGGTGCCCGAGGGCAAGGTGCTGCGCTTCGCGGGCATGGTCTCGGCCATCCAAAAGAAGACCACCAAGAACGGCGACCCCATGGCCATCGTCACCTTGGAGGACATGGAGGGCGAGGTCACGCTCGTCATCTTCCCCAAGCTCTACAAGAAGTGCGCGGCCACCCTCGCGGGCGAGGTCGACCCCGAGACCGGCGAGGCCGCGGGCGACGTCTTCGTCAAGGTCTCCGGCAAGCTCGAGCGCAGCGACCGCGGCAACCAGGTCATCTGCATGGAGGTCGAGCCGCTCGTACTGAACGACCGCACGAACCGCCCCAAGGTCCTCGAGATCAACATGCCCGCGAGCAGCCTGACGCGCTCGCGCATGGACGACCTCGGGAGGATCCTCGCCGCCTACCCCGGCCTCGACCACGTGGAGGTTCGCGTGGAGTCGGTCTCGGGCGACGTCATGCGCATGGAGCTGCCCTGCACCGTCGACGCGCGCAACATGGTCCTTCTCGCCGAGGTGACCGACGCCATCGGCAGGGCCGGCAAGGTCCTCGTCGCGTAGCCCCAAGCCCACTGGAGGTTTTGTCTATGAAGATCGCAATCGCACAGGTGCCCTCCGCAAACGGCGACCTCGCCCTCGCTCGCCGCCGCATCGCGTCGTGCTGCGAGCGCGCCGCCGAGGCGGGGGCGGGGCTCGTCGTGTTCCCCTCGACCGTCGTCGCGCCCGCCGTGCCCGTCCCGATGCCGGACCGCGAGGGGATGCTCGTGGACACGGCACAGCTCGTCTCGTCGCTCGCCGAGGGCCTCGCATGTCCGGCCATCGTGCCGATGCCGCTCGCCTCGGCCGACGACCCCGTCATGGAGGCCGTCTTCCTCGATGGGGAGAGCGTGGTGCCCCTGCGCCTTCTCGGCACGCTCAGGCAGATCGCCTCGGACGATCCGGACGGGGAGGAGGCCCTCTCGCTGCCGCAGCTCGAGGTCGGCGGACTCACGCTCGGCGTCGCCTTCACCTACGAGGACCTCGATGAGTACGTCGACTACGACTACCACGTGGACGCCGTGCTCTTCCTCACGACCTACGGCTTCGCCATCGACGACGCGGCGAGCGCCCTGGGCGCGTCGCTCTCCGAGTCCCGCTTCCGGGCGGACGCCGACGCCATGGGCGCCTGGGTCGTCGGCGTGGGAGGTGTCGGGTGCTGCGATGCGGAGGTCTTCCCCGGCTCGAGCTTCGCCGTGGCCCCGTGGGGAGAGCTCGCCTGCCAGGCCCCCTCGTTCGAGGAGGCGCTCGTCTTCGCGGACATACAGAAGGGGGCCGAGGGGCCGCTGGCCGCCACCTCACCGGCCCAGGTCTTCGATCCCGCCATCCTCGCCTGGGAGGCTGCCGCCGAGGGCACGCGCGCGCTGTGCCGCTCCCTCGGCAAGACCACGGCGCGGATCGTCGTCGACGGCGGCATGCCCTCGATGCTCGCCTGCGCCGTCGCCACCGACGCGCTCGGCCCGACGAACGTGCTGCCGACGGTCCTGACGTGGGGAGACGGGCGCGACGACGCCTCCCGCGAGCTCGTGCGCAACCTGCGCCTCGAAGCCGACGAGCTCGATGCCGCGGGGCTCGACGCCGCTGGAAACGATGAGCTCGCGCGCGATCTCGCCTGGGCGCGCGTCGCCGCGCGCGCCCGCAAGGACGGCTCGGCGGTGCTCTCGGCCGCGGACAAGACCGCGCTCGCCTTGGGCTCGGCCCATGCCAGGGACCTTGGGTGCGTCTTGCCCTTCGGCGACCTGTACCGCTCCGACGTCCTCGCGCTCTCGCGGCTTCGCAACACCGTCTCTCCCGTGGTCCCCGCCGCCGCCCGCGCGAGCTGGCCGCTCGAGGACATCGCCTCTCTCGCGGGCGGCTCCTCCGCCGAGAAGCGCCTCGAGCAGCTCGACTTCGTGATCTCGAGCTTCATCGAGTGGGAGACCCCGCTCACCGACATCGTCGCCGCCTGCGAGAACGAGGAGCTCGCCTGCGCCGTCGTCGCGACGGTGCGCTCGTCCGTCTCCGCGCTCCCCGGCAGGCTCCTCGCGCCCACGCTCTCCTCGAAGACGCTCGACGAGGCGCGCGGCGCCCTGGGCCTGGCGTGGCGCGACCATGTGCGGCCTAAGGAGGAGCGCGTCGACCGCGAGGCCGTCGCGGCGGAGATCGCCGGCGCGTTCGGCCTCGAGGCGGACCAAGCGGGCGGCGACGCGCCCGAGGCTCCGCAGGAGGCGCTCGACATCCTCGGCATGATCGGGGCTCAGGACGTGCCCGGCGACCATGGGGGGCAGCGGCACGACGGGGGCAAGCCGGGCGACCCCGGGCTCTTCTGGGGATCGCCCTTCTCCGAGAACTGAGCCGCCTCGGCATGCTCGTCTGAGCTTGCTGACTTCGTTCCTCTTCCCATGGCTGCGTATGCTAATATAGAACGAGCGTTCTTGTAGGAAGGCCCGCGCTACGGGAGGGAGGCGGCTATGGTGATCCTGGGCATCGACCCGGGGCTTGCCCACACGGGATGGGGCATCGTCGAGACTCGCGGCGCCGTGTGCCGCGCACGCGCCTACGGCTGCGTCGAGACCCGCGCGCATGAGGCGATCGATTCCAGGCTCGGGCGCATATACGACGAGGTCAAAGCTGTGATCGACCGCTTCGGACCCACCGAGCTCGCCATCGAGAACGTCTACTTCGGCGAGAACGTCAAGTCAGCCGTCGCCACGGCGCAGGCGCGCGGCGTCGCCATCGTCGCGTGCGCCAAGGCGGGGCTGAGCGTGGGCGAGTACACCCCCATGCAGATCAAGCAGGCGGTGGTCGGCACCGGCGCGGCGGACAAGCACCAGGTCATGTACATGGTGCGCAACGTCCTCGCGCTCGACCACGAGCCGCACCCCGACCACGCCGCCGACGCGCTCGCGGCGGCCGTGTGCCACGCGAACCTCACGCGGACCAGGAACCTCGGACAGGCAAGGAGTCTCCAGCAATGATCGTCCAGCTCACAGGCACGCTCGTGGAGGTGCTGCCGTCGCGCGTCGTCATCGACGTTGGCGGGGTCGGCTACGAGCTTGGGGTCTCTTCGACCACCGCGGCCGCCCTGCCCCCTGCAGGGGAGGCGGGGGTGACCGTCCTCACCCGCATGATCGTCCGCGAGGACGCAATGGAGCTCTACGGCTTCGCCACGCGCGAGGAGCGGGCGCTGTTCGACCAGCTCCGCGCGATCTCGGGCGTCGGCCCGAAGCTCGCCCTGGCGGTCCTTTCCACCTTCACCGCGGCGCAGCTCGCGACCGTCGTTGCCACCGAGGACGCCGCGCGCATGGCGCAGGTTCCCGGGGTGGGAAAGAAGAAAGCCTCGCGCCTGCTCGTCGAGCTCTCCGACGTGTTCTCTAAGAACGCTGAGCTCAGGGGCCTCGTCGGCCTCGCCGCGACCGGCCCTGGCCAGATCCCGCTCGCAGGCTCGCCCAAGCCTTCCGCCCCTTCCGTCGACGCCGAAGCTACCGAGGCCCTTCTCTCCATGGGCTTCACGCCCCAGGAGGCCGAGCTCGCGCTCGAGGGTCGTGAGGCGGCAGGCATCACCACGGTCGAGAAGGCCCTCACCTTCGCCCTTAAGCGCTTAGGGAGCGGTCGCTGATGTGGGAAGCTGCCGACGACGACCTCTTTGCCACGAACGCCCCCGGGGTCTCCTCGGGGCCCCGCGCAGTCACCGGCGAACTCACGGGCGACGACCTCGACCAGGATCGGAGCCTGCGGCCGCGCACCCTCGACGACTACATCGGCCAGGAGCGCGTGCGCTCGAACCTGCGGGTGCTCATCGAGGCCGCGAAGGGCCGCAACGAGCCGCTCGACCACGTGATCTTCTCGGGTCCCCCGGGCCTGGGCAAGACCACGCTCGCGGGCATCGTCGCCAACGAGATGGGCGCCAAGCTCCACACGACCTCCGGCCCCGCAATCGAGCGCGCCGGCGACCTCGCCGCGATCCTCACGAACCTGGAGGAGGGCGACGTCCTGTTCGTCGACGAGATCCACCGCCTGAACCATCAGATCGAGGA
>NZ_DAWEMK010000053.1:0-6822 GCF_052362415.1 Paratractidigestivibacter sp.
TAGTTCGTTAGTATTTTAAGGAGGGGCGAAGTCGCCTGGGAGCGCTTCGCCCCTCTTATGGGTTATGCGCGGTGCCGTTCAGATTACGTTCAGGTTGGCACCGTAGGGGCACACAGAGCCCCTTGGCGCAAGTATTCAAGCAGGGGAGTCCCTATGGGCAAGTACATCCTGAAGCGAGTTCTTCAGTTCATCCCCGTCTTCCTCGGCGTCACCATCATCATGTTCCTTTTGCAGAACGTGGTCCCCGGTGACCCGATCAAGCTCATCGCCGGCGACAAGGCGCTGAGCCCCGAGACGGAGATCGCCATCAAGGCGCAGCACGGCCTGATCGTCACCGACGAGAACGGCAACCCGGTCTACGACGAGAACGGCGACACCATCCCGACGCCGCTTCCCGAGCAGTACGTCACCTACCTCGGCGGCCTCCTCCACGGCGACCTCGGCACTTCTTACAAGAAGTCCATGCCCGTGGCGGACATCCTGGCGCAGAAGTACCCGTACACGGTCAAGCTCGCTATCGTAGCCATCTGCATCGAGGCGGTGATCGGCATCGGCGCGGGCCTCGTCTCGGCGATCAAGCGCTATTCGATCTGGGACGTGCTCGTCACGCTCTTCACCTCAGCGATGGTCGCTATGCCGGCGTTCTGGCTGGGCATGATCTTGCAGCTGGTCTTCGGCATCTGGCTCAAGGAGGCGACGGGCGAGGGCTTCTACCTCCCGATCTCCGGCGCCGGCGGCATCAACGGCGAGTTCCAGGACTGGGTCTACTACATCCTGCCCGCCGTCACGCTCGCCTCGGTCTCGACCGCCTACACCGCGCGCATCATGCGCTCGCAGCTGCTTGAGGTCATGAACCAGGACTACATCCGCACCGCGCGCGCCAAGGGCCTCTCGCGCCGCGACGTCATCTGGCACCACGCCCTCAAGAACGCGATGATCCCGGTCGTCACCTATATCGGCATCGACTTCGGCACCATGCTCGCGGGCGCCATCCTCACCGAGACCGTCTTCAACTGGCCCGGCGTCGGCAACGAGATCTACAACGCCATCAGCCAGCGCGACTGGCCCATCGTCATGGGCGGCGTCACCATCATCGTCATCGTCGTCATGGTCATCAACCTACTTGTTGACGTGAGCTACGCGTTCCTGGACCCCAGGATCCGCTTCGGCTCCAACAAGGCAGAGAAATAAGGAGGTGCGAGATATGTCCAACGAAGCAACTCCTAAAGCTGCCGAGGCCAAGGCCGCGAAGCCGCAGAAGAGCCGCACCCTCTGGAGCGACGCCTGGAAGCGCCTTCGCCGCAACAAGCTCGCCATGATCGGTCTGGTCTGGATTCTCTTCATGATCCTCGTGGCCGTGACCGCAGACCTGTGGGCCCCGCAGTGGCTGGGTTCTCCGACCGAGACCGACACCACCATGTCAGCCACCATGTCTAAGCTCCCGCCCTCGCCGGAGCACCCCTTCGGCACCGACTCGCTCGGCCGCGACACCCTCGTCCGCGTCATCTACGGCGCTCGCGTCTCGCTCACGGTCGGCGTTCTCGCCACCGCTATCTCGACGGTGATCGGCCTCATCATGGGCGCCCTCGCCGCGTACTACGGCGGCATCTGGGACACGATTATCATGCGCCTGGCGGACGTCTTCCTGGCGTTCCCGTACACGCTGTTCGTCATCGTGCTTCTCGCCGTCCTGGGCCAGGGCATCACGAACGTCTTCATCGCCATCGGTATCCTCGGCTGGCCGTCGATCGCGCGCGTGTTCCGCTCCGCGATCCTCACGGTCAAGGAGAACGACTATGTCGACGCCGCCCGCGCCATGGGCGCCTCCGACCTGCGCATCATCGCGCGCCACATCTTCCCGAACTCCGTCGCGTCCATCGTCGTCTACGCCACGATGAACATCGGCGGCGCCATCCTCACCGAGGCGGCGCTGTCGTTCCTCGGCATGGGCGTCACCCCGCCGAACCCCTCCTGGGGCATCATGATCCAGGACGGCCAGAAGTACCTGGCCACCCAGCCTTGGCTCATGATCATGCCCGGCATCGCCATCCTGCTGACGGTCCTCGCCTTCACCCTGCTCGGCGACGGCCTGCGCGATGCCCTCGACGTCAAGATGAAGGATGCGTGATAGACGATGGCATTCGGAAAAAAGAAGGACGACGGCTACGTCGACCTTAAGTCGCAGCCCGTCCCCGAGGGCTCGCACCTGCTCGAGGTCGACGACCTCAAGATGTACTTCCACACCGAGGACGGCGTGGTCAAGGCCGTCAACGGCGTGAGCTACACGCTCGACCGCGGCGAGACCCTCGGCGTCGTCGGCGAGTCCGGCTCCGGCAAGTCCGTGACGTCGCTCACCATCATGGGCCTCATCGAGATGCCCCCGGGCCGCATCGAGGGCGGCGACGTCCGCTACCGCGGCAAGTCCCTCCTCAAGATGTCCGAGGCCGAGATGCAGCACATCCGCGGCAACGACATCGCGATGATCTTCCAGGACCCGATGACCTCGCTCAACCCGGTCTACACCATCGGCCGCCAGCTCGGCGAGGGCCTGCGCCTCCACCGCGGCTACTCCAAGGAGCAGGCGACCAAGCGCGCCATCGAGCTCCTCGACCTCGTGGGCATCCCCAACCCGGAGCAGCGCGTCAAGGACTACCCGCACCAGTTCTCCGGCGGTATGCGCCAGCGCGTCATGATCGCCATGGCGCTGGCCTGCGACCCCGATATCCTCATCGCCGACGAGCCGACGACCGCCCTGGACGTCACCATCCAGGCCCAGATCATCGAGCTCATGAAGGAGATGCAGCAGAAGAACGGCAACGCCATCATCATGATCACCCACGACCTCGGCGTCGTCGCAGACGTGGCCGACAAGATCATGGTCATGTACGCCGGCGCACCCGTCGAAATGGGCACCGCTGACGAGATCTTCTACCAGCCCCACCATCCCTACACCTGGGGCCTTATGAACTCGATCCCCAAGGCAGAGGTCGGCGAGAAGCGCCCCCTTACCCCGATCGAGGGCAACCCGCCGTCACTCGTCAACGTCCCCGCCGGCTGCTCCTTCGCGCCGCGCTGCCCCTACGCAACCGACAAGTGCCGCGCCGAGGCGCCCGAGCGCGTCGAGGTCTCCGAGGGCCACTTCGCCCGCTGCCACTATGCCGGAGACGAGTCCTTCGTGGCGGCGCACGCCCCCGAGAACTCCCGGAACCAGAAGGGAGCTGAGGCTTAAATGGCCGAAACCCGCACCCCGCTGCTCTCTGTGCAGCACCTTTGCAAGGAGTTCCCCGTCGAGTCAGGTGTCTTCGGCAAGCGCTTCTCCAAGAAGAGCGTCCACGCCGTCAACGACGTGAGCTTCGACATCTACCCTGGCGAGACCTTCGGCCTCGTCGGCGAGTCCGGCTGCGGCAAGTCCACCACGGGCCGCTGCATCATGCGCCTGACGCACCCCACCTCCGGCACCGTGCTCTTCGAGGGCAAGGACGTCGCGAAGATGAACAAGAAGGAGCTCAAGGAGATGCGCCGCAATATGCAGTTCATCTTCCAGGACCCCTACGCGTCGCTGAACCCCCGCATGACCATCGGCGAGATCGTTTCTGAGCCGCTGATCATCCACGGCGTCATGAAGGACGCCGCCGAGCGCGAGAAGTACGTCCGCAGCCTGCTCGACATGGTCGGCCTGAACCCCGAGCACATCAACCGTTACCCGCACGAGTTCTCCGGTGGTCAGCGCCAGCGCGTGGGCATCGCCCGCGCCTTTGCGCTCAAGCCGAAGCTGATCATCTGCGACGAGCCTGTCTCTGCCCTCGACGTCTCCATCCAGGCGCAGGTCCTGAACCTCCTCAACGACCTGCAGGACGAGACCGGCACCGCGTACCTCTTCATCGCCCACGACCTTTCGGTCGTCCAGCACATTTCCGATAACATCGGTGTCATGTACCTGGGCAACATGATGGAGTACGCCGACTGGCAGGCGCTCTACGACACGCCGTTCCACCCCTACACCCAGTCGCTGCTCTCCGCGGTGCCCGTGCCCGACCCGGACATCCAGGCTACCCGTAAGCGCATCATTCTCGCGGGCGATCCGCCCTCACCGATCGACGCACCGTCCGGCTGCTGCTTCCACACCCGCTGCCCCATGGCTTGCGAGAAGTGCTCCAAGGAGCGCCCGGAGTTCCGCGAGGTCGAGCCCGGCCACTTCTGCGCTTGCCACTTCGCGGCGCCGAACCCGATCAAGGAGAGCTCTATCGAGCTGTAGGCTCCTGGCCTTGTAGACCTTGTTTTTTGAAGCCGCGGGCTCGCCAAGTAAGTTGTCTGCTCGGACAACACTGCTTGCGCGTTGGCCCGCGGCACTTGAAGCCGTCCGTTTGTCTCTGTGCTCAAACAGTCCTCTTCGCATGAAGGCGACATTTAGTCGCCTTCGGCTCATGCGGAACTGCGCCAGAGACAAACGGGCGGCTTCTGTGTGCCGTGGCTCCTGCGCGGGCGGATCTTGCGACCATCTTACTTTGCGAGTCCGCGGCTTTCACTTAACGGGCTTCGGCTCGTGAGCTGCTTGCGGCCAACTGACTTGGCGGGTCTGTGGCTTGCGTTTAACGGTACTTTGGTTCGCGCGAAATGTGTCTGTCGAATGAGCGACCCGCGCGCTACGCGGAGCGCCTCAGCCGAGCTTCTGCAAAGAAATCGCGAGTTGTTGTCCCGTTTGCAAAGAAATACCGTTCTGTTGGTTCCCCGAGCACCAACAACTCCTGTTTTCTTCGCAAATGGACCAAGAACTCCCGATTATTTGGCAAGCAGACCAACAACTCTCGAATTCATTGCAACCAGGCCAACAGGCCCTTATCTCTGTGCACATTCCTGCGTGACTGCTGGAATTCTTTGCATGAACTCGGCGAATGGTGGCGTGCGAAACGGATAGGGGAGTATCTGAGACTGGGCGAGGCCGGATTCCCGATGGAATCACTGCGAATAACAGCGGTTTTGCCTTTGCGGCTTTGCGCGTGGAGAACAAAGAGTCCTCTATTGCAAAGAAATTTGAAATTGGGGGTTGCGCGAGGTTTGACGGCCGTGTTATATTTTTTCTCGCGCGAAAGCGCAGCAAGTCGGAGTGGCGGAATTGGCAGACGCGCTAGCTTGAGGTGCTAGTGACTGACTAAAAGGTCGTGCGGGTTCAAGTCCCGCCTCCGACACCACGAATTCAAGAGGGTCTCTTCGGAGGCCCTCTTTTCGTATCTAAGTACGCGGCGGCGCTGCGTAACAGCAGGTTCTCGCTCTCTTTGGAGCCACCCTTTTCGTATCTCAATGCCTTGTTTCGTGGACCTGAGCCGATGGTCTTCTCCGTGCCTTTGACCTTGCCGACCGTGTCCCACGCGTCTTGTGTCCAAACGCGAAATACCGAGAAACCCGAGCGTTTCTAGCGGTCGCGTCCCTTCAGTGTCGGCCCTAGCATGATGCCAACACAGCACCGACATACGCGAAGGGAGCACACCATGATCGATCAGCTCACAGTCTGTTTGCCCGACGGCCCCGGCAAGCTCGCCGCCATGTGCAAGCTCCTCGGCCAGGAAGGCGTCCAGATACACGCCCTCATGGTCGCCGAGACGGTCGACTTCGGCATCATCCGCGTGATCTGCGACAAACCGCGCACGACCGCCGCCATGCTGCGCGAGAAGGGCTACAACGCCATGTGCGCACGCGTGGTCGCCGCCGAGGTCGAGAATGTCCCTGGTGCGCTGGGTCACCTCCTCGATCGCCTCGCGTCGTGTGACCTCAACGTCGAATACGCCTACACTTGCTCCATGGGCGAGCGCACGGTGGACGTGATCAAGGCCACCGGCGAGCCGCTGGAGATCAAGCTGCGCGAGAGCGGCCTTGCGTTTCTGGAGGCCAAGGACCTCTACGAGACCGACTAGCCGAGCCGCGCGGCCGGACGCGAAGGAGTTGCCGCACACATGGCGAGGTCGAGTTCGGCGCTGGCCAGGCGCCATGTCGAGGGTATAGGCGAGGGGAGCCTCGTCGGCACGTTCTCTCGGCTGCTGCAGCTCACGAGCGACTGCGTCCTCGTGTTCGACGGGGGCGGGAAGGTGCTTCTTGCCAACGAGGAAGCGGCCGAGCTCCTCGGCGCGGGAGACGTGGACGTCGCGGGGCTCCAGATCCAAGAGCTCTTCCCCGACCTCGGCGACGCCGATGCCGCGGACGACGGTTCTCCCGTCGCGGGGCTGCCGTTCTCGCTCGATGGCTCCTCTTCCCCGGCGAGATGCCGCGGGCTCGACGGGGAGCTGCGGCCCGTGTCGGTCCGCTGCGAGTCCGTACAGGCGCCCGGCGAGACGTACCTGCTGGTCGCCCACCCCACAGGCGACGGGCTCGCCGAGGCCCGCGAGCACGACCGCACGGTCGACGACCTCAAGCGCGTGAACAAGCGCCTCTCGGGCGCTTTCAACATCGTGCTGGACACCCTCGATGCGCCCGACGTGGCCGAGCTCTTCACGCGCGTGCTCGACCGTCTGTACCAGACGCTCGACGCCGACGGCACCATCGTCTACCTCGCCGGCGCCGACGGCTTCCACCTCCGCGGCCTCGCGGGCGACATCGACGGCGGCCGCGTGCCGCGCTTCATGCACTTCGGCCGCACGGTCGAGACCCTCGCCACCCGCGCCGGCAAGGCCATCCGCCTGCGCGTGGCCGCCCCCTCGGGCGAGGCGCTGCGCGCCGGGCGCCTCGCGTCTCGCGAGGTCGTCAACGAGGACACGCGCGAGGTCATAAAGATCCAGTCCAAGCTCCTGCCGCCCTTCACCAGCTTCGTCGCCGTGCCGGTATGGTTCGACG
>NZ_DAWEMK010000053.1:6832-11456 GCF_052362415.1 Paratractidigestivibacter sp.
GACGGCGAGGTGATCTCCATCATCGAGGTCGGCTGGAAGCGCCAGTACCCCATCGACAAGGAAGACGCGCGCCTGCTCGACTCCGTCGCCCACTACCTCGCGGTCCAGCTGGCGGGCGCCTTCGCGACCATGCGCGCGCAGCGCTCCTCTCGGCTGGACGAGATCCTCTCCGACCTGCGCGAGAAGGCGCTGGGGCTCGGCGATTCCGAGAACCCCCACGACGACATCGTCGAGGTGATGCGCGAGGCGGCCGAAGAGCTCGACTCCGCGTTCGTGGAGGCGGACGCCGAGGCTGCCCCGGGGAGGATCGTCGCCGAGCTGCCGCTCACGGGGCGCCAGGAGATCGCCTGCGACCTCGATGCGCTCTGCGAGGGGCACGCCATCGACGGCGTCTCGGTCGTGCCGCTGCAGCCCGGCGACTCCCTGCGCGAGCACCTCCGCGAGCTCGGCGAACCCTGCGAGGCCGTGCTCATCGACGGCGGCGAGGCCGCGGGCACCCGCCGCGTCTGCCTCATGCTGCGCCCCGACGGCGCCGAGCCCTTCGACGACGTCGACCTCGCCTTCCTCGCGCGCCTCGCCTCCTGCCTGCGCGACGTGCTCCAGGGCGAGCAGGCCCGCTACGAGAACCGCCGCATCTCCCAGGCCCTCCAGTCGGGGATGAGAAACGAGCTCCAGCACGTGGAGGGCATCGACGCTCAGGGGGTCTATTCCTCGGCGACGGCGTCGGCCTTCGTCGGCGGCGACTTCTATGACCTCATCAGCCTGCCGGGGCGCCGCGCGTGCGTGATCATGGGCGACGTGTCCGGCAAGGGCGTGGAGGCGGCATCGGTCTCGGCCGCGGTGAAGACCGCGCTCGGGGCCTACGCCTGGGAGGGCCTCGCGCCCGCGCGCATGGTGCGGAGCCTGAACGAGTTTCTCCTCGGGTTCAGCCGCATCGAGACGTTCGCCACGCTCTTCGTGGGCATCATCGACCTCGACGCCTCGACCATAACGTACTGCTCCGCGGGCCATCCGCCTGCGCTCCTCGTCCGCGCGGGCGGCCAGGAGATGACGCTGCTCGACGTGCAGTCCGGCGTCGTGGGCGCCTTCCACGATATCGCCTACCGGGACGGCTCGATCGGCTACAGGGCGGACGACGTGCTGCTGCTCTACACGGACGGCACGACCGAGGCGCGCGACCCGTCCGGCGCGTTCTTCGGCGAGCAGGGGCTGCGCGACATGGTCATGCGCGAGAGCGACCCCGCGAAGCCCTACGAGGGCTTCCTGAGCCGCCTTATGGACACGGTCGAGAAGTTCACCGGGCACAAGCTCGAGGACGACGTGGCGATGGTCTCGCTCAGGTTCGAGGGCACGGGCGGCGCAGGTGAATAGCGCGCGCTTTTGCTGGGCATGCTGAGGTTATGGCTGCACAGACGAACATAGCCCAGGTGTGCGTGGACGGCGACCTCGACGTGAGGTCGGCCCCGAAGGTCCGCGCATGGATCGACGGCCTCGTCGACTCCGGCTGTCGCCGCGTGGTCCTCAACATGGCCAACGCCTCCTATGCGGACTCCGCCGGCTTCGGGATGATCCTGCGCGAGATGCGCCGGATGCGCGAGGTCGGGGGGATTCTCTCGCTGACCAACGTCAAGGACAGGGTATACCGCTCGCTCGTGGTCATGCGCATGGCGGACCTCGTGCCCATCACGCGAGCGGGGGCCTCGTGCGAGGTCCCGGACCTGCCCGCCGGCGCGCTTCCCGAGTGGCGCACGACGTTCAGGGTGGACGCGGGCGGCCTCGAGCAGGCGCGCGGGCGCCTCCACAGCCTCATCGCCGGGCTGCCGCTCTCGAACGACGACATCTTCGACATGAACCTCGCCTCGGGCGAGGCACTGGGCAACGCCGTCGACCATACCTGCGCGGAGGGGGTCCTGGTCACCGTGGCGGCCTACGCCGACCGCGTCGTCGTCGACGTCGCCGACTGCGGGGAGGGCTTCTTGCCCTGCGGCTGCGCGGACGGGCGCGACGCGGGCTCCGATTCCGGCGCCGATTCGGGCGAGGAGGACGCCTACGCGGAGCGCGGGCGCGGGATCAAGCTCATGCGGCTGCTGGCGGACTCGGTCACCATCGGGCCGAAGTCGACGGGGGAGGGCACGGTCGTGCGCCTCGTGAAGATGTACCCTGCCGGCCACGTTCCCTCCGATCGGCTCATGCCCGCCGCCCAATGACCTGCGATCAGCGCCTGGGAGAACCTCAGGCGCCGGCGCCGATTCCGGGCACGGGATTTCCGAAATCGGCATCGGAAAAGATTTACGGAAAAAAGTCCTTGCACGTGCAAAGAAGTCCGTGTATAGTAAGTCATCGCGTCACGCGGGCTTAGCGCAGTTGGTAGCGCGCCACCTTGCCAAGGTGGAGGTCGCGGGTTCGAACCCCGTAGCCCGCTCCATGTGAGCACCGAGGCCGGTTTTCCGGCCTCTTTCATATGGCGAAGTGGCCAAGTGGTAAGGCAGGGGCCTGCAAAGCCCTCACCCCCGGTTCGAATCCGGGCTTCGCCTCCAGGAATTGTCGGCACCCCCTTCGGGGGTGCCTTTTTTTCTTGCCGGGCCACCCTCTGCGCTACCATAGACGCAAAAGGCAGAACGCTGCCCGTCCGACGTCGCTAGGAGCCCTTACCCCTATGCTGTACACCCTACTTCTGCTCGTCCTTCTCATCGAGATCGTGCGCGGCTTCGTCCGTGTGGTCGTCTACTTCGCCGAGTGGCTCCAGCGTGGCCGCAGCATCGACGAGGAGGACCTCGAGCCCGCCGTCCGCGCGATGGTCGAGTCCGACGACGCCCTCGACCGCGAGATGGCCCGCGCGAGCCAGAAGCGCGGCCTCGCCCGTGTGTTCGCCCGCTGGCAGGCCGCCAACGAGGCCGTCGACGAGTACCTCGACAACATGCATCTCGGCTGGTATCAGGTCATCATCATCTTTTTCCTCGGGTGCATGGGCGGCCTGCTGCTCGAGGAGGCCTGGATGCTCGTCACCGCGGGCCTCACGGAGAACCGCGTCGGCCTCGTGTGGGGGCCCTTCAGCCCGCTGTACGGCACCGGCGCCGTGCTCCTGACCGTGCTTTGCTTCCAGATGCGTCGCCACGGCGCGAAGACCTGGCAGGTCTTCCTCATCTCCGCGGCCATCGGAGGCGGCCTCGAGCAGGTGACCGGTTGGGGCATGGAGGCGCTCTTCCACGCTGAGTCCTGGACCTACGCCTACCTGCCCGACCACATCACCCAGTGGGTCGCGTGGCGGTTCCTCTTTTTCTGGGGGCTTCTGGGCATCGTGTGGACGCGCCTGATCATGCCGAAGCTGCTCTACCAGATCGGCATGCCCACCTCGCAGCGGCAGATCCTCTTCGTCACGCTTGTGGCGGTCTACCTCGTGGCGGACATCGGCATGACGCTCGTGTGCTTCAACCGCAAGACCGCCCGCGACGCCGGCGTGCCGCCCACGAACGCCTTTGAGCAGTGGGTGGACACGCACTACAGCGACGAGTTCATCTCTGGGCGCTTTGAGAACCTGAAGATCGGCGACGAGAGGGATTCCCAGTGACGTTCGCTTATACCGGGCAAGAAACCCTTGGGGCAGTCGGTACCGCCGGGGTTGCGGGGGCTGCCGGCGCCGCTTCGGCCGATCGTCGCCCCGTCTACCTGGACTACGCCGCCGCCACGCCGATGGACCCCGAGGTCGTCGACGCGATGTTGCCCTACTTCACAGATGCGTTCGAGAACCCGAGCGCGCCCTACGCCGCCGCCCGAGCCGTCCGAGCCGACGTCGAGGACGCGCGCGCTGCGTGCGCCCACGCCATCGGCGCCCGCCCCGGCAACGTGACCTTCACCGCGGGCGCCACCGAGGCGAACAACCTCGCCTTCGCAGCGGCGGGCCCGGACGCCCATGTGGTCGTGGACGCCGTCGAGCACGAGAGCGTGCTCGCGTGCGCGGCGGCCGCGGGCGGCGGGTGCGCGGTCGTGGGCGTGGGGCCCGACGGCCGCGTCAGCGCCGCAGACGTCGCCGCCGCAATCACGCCCGAGACGAGGCTCGTCTCGGTCGAGCTTGCCAACGGAGAGGTCGGCGCGATGCAGCCCGTGCGCGAGATCGCGCGCGTCGTCGCCGCGGAGCGCGACCGGCGCCTGGCGGCGGGGGAGCGGGAGCCGATCTGGCTCCATACCGACGCCTCACAGGTGGCGGGCTCGCTCGCCGTCAACGTGGGCACGCTCGGGTGCGATATGCTGACCCTCTCGGCAGCGAAGATCTATGGCCCCAAGCAGGTGGGGCTCCTGTGGTCCTCCGACGACGTGGCCCTGCGGCCGCTCGTGCTTGGCGGCGGGCAGGAGAACGGCGTGCGCTCGGGGACCGAGAACGTCGCCGGCGTGATCGGCTTCGCGAAGGCGCTCGAGCTCACCGCGGCGCGGCGGGGCGAGGAGGCGCGCCGGCTCGCCCGCCTGCGCGACCGCCTGCAGCGCGCCCTGTGCGGGGAGTTCGGCTGGGCCGTCGTGTCCGGCCCGCGCCAGGGCAAGCTGCGCCTTCCGGGGCTTCTGCACATCAGCTTCCCGGGGCTCGAGGCGCGCCGGCTCGTGATCGCGCTCGAGCGCGAGGGCGTGAGCGTGG
>NZ_DAWEMK010000054.1:0-10508 GCF_052362415.1 Paratractidigestivibacter sp.
TGGCTCTCTTTCCGCGAGGAGACCGACTTCCTCGTCGAGGCGCGCAACCTCGAGGAGTTCCGCCGCAACAACGCCGGCTGCAAGTTCCTCGACTGCCCGAAGCCGTACCCGGCGCTCTGCACGCGCCACGTCGTGGTGATGGACTACATCGAGGGCATCCCCATCGACGACACCGTCGAGCTCACCGCCGCCGGCTACGACTGCGCCGAGATCGGCGAGAAGCTCATGGACAACTACACCGCCCAGATGCTCGACGACGGCTTTTTCCACGCCGACCCGCACCCCGGCAACCTCGTGGTCTCGGGCAACAAGATCGTCTACATGGACCTCGGCATCATGGGCAGGCTGAGCTCGGGGGATAGGCGCTGCGTCTCGCAGATGGTGGAGGCCGTGGCCAGGCGCGACTCGATCGAGCTCGCCGACGGCCTTCTGCGTTTCTCGCGCGGGGGCAGCTCCGAGGTCGACTACGCGCACCTGCTCGGCGAGCTCGACGCGATCATCGCCAACTACGGATCGGCCGACCTTTCCGACCTGGACATCGGCGGCTTCGTCAACTCGCTCGTGACCATGGCGCGGCGCAACGGCATCGAGCTCCCCGGGAGCGTGACCATGCTCGCCCGTGCGCTCGTCACCCTCGAGGGCGTTGTCGACAACCTTCTGCCGAACGCGAGCATGGTCGACATCATCAAGCGCCACCTGAGCGCGCACACCACCCCGCAAGACGCCGCCAAGCGCGAGGCAAAGCAGCTGGCGCGCGAGGGGGTCTCCGCGAGCCACGGGCTCCTCGTCGCGGCGGGGGAGGCCGGTCACGCCATGCGGATGCTCACCCGCGGCCAGCTCAGGGTGAACCTCGACCTCGCGGGCACCGAGGACCCGCTCGAGGACATGGGCCACATCGTCAACCGACTCACGCTCGCCATCATCGCCGCGGGCCTCTTTATGGGGTCGTCCATCGTGTACTACGCGAGGATCCAGCCCGTCATCTTCGGCATCCCCATCATTGGCTTCGTGGGCTACCTCTTCGCGCTGTTCATCGGCCTCTACGTCGCGCACGACATCCTCAGCGAGAACCGACGCCGCAAGCGGTAGCGCCTCTCTGGAGCGCCTCGGAGCAGAACGGCTGACGTCAACGTGCCCCCGTGCCCCGCGCGGCCTGTGCTTTAGTTGCCTGCTCGGGCAGTCCTCTTTGCACGGAGGCCACATTAAGTGGCCTCCGGCTCATGCGGAACTTGCGATCAACTAAAGCACAGGCCCCGCGCGGCACGGGGGCGGTGAGTCGGCTCTTCTTACTTCCCCTGCACCATGGTGAGCGAGATCTTCTTGCGGTCGCGGTCGACCTTCTCGACCCAGACCTTCACCGTGTCGCCGACGCGAACGACGTCGCTCGGGTGCTTGACGAAGCGGTTCGCGAGCTTCGAGATGTGCACGAGGCCGTCCTGATGGACGCCCACGTCGACGAAGGCCCCGAAGTCGACGACGTTGCGTACCGTGCCCCTGAGCTCCATGCCAGGCTGAAGGTCCTCGATCGAGAGCGCTGCCCGGCTGAAGATCACCTCGGGGGCGTCGTCTCGCGGATCGCGCCCGGGCTTCTTGAGCTCGCCGACGATGTCGATGAGGGTGG
Source organism: Paratractidigestivibacter sp. (assembly GCF_052362415.1). Taxonomy (NCBI): domain Bacteria; kingdom Bacillati; phylum Actinomycetota; class Coriobacteriia; order Coriobacteriales; family Atopobiaceae; genus Paratractidigestivibacter; species Paratractidigestivibacter sp. Next base: position 1,622 of record NZ_DAWEMK010000054.1, read on the forward strand.
GGGCTCCGCAGCCAAGGTCGTCCGCGAGGTCGGCGACGCTGCCCAGGCGGCGCTCGATGTCGGGCACGCCGCCGCGCTTGAGCTCGTCGGCGGAGACGCCCGCGCGCTTGAGCACCTCGGTGGCCACGGGATAGCTCTCGGGGTGGACGCTCGTGGCGTCCAGGGGGTTGTCGCCCCCGGTGATGCGCAGGAAGCCGGCGGAGTTGAGAAATGCCTTGGGCCCGAGCTTGGGAACCTTCTTGAGCTGGCGCCTGTCGGTGAAGGCGCCGTTCTCCTCGCGGTATGCGACAATGTTGTCGGCCACCGCAGAGGTGATGCCCGAGACATAGCCCAGAAGGCTCGCGCTGGCGGTGTTCACATCCACGCCAACGCGGTTGACCACGTCCTCGACGACGTTTCCGAGCGTGCGGGAGAGCTCCGCCTGGTCGAGGTCGTGCTGGTACTGGCCCACGCCTATTGACTGGGGCGGGATCTTTACGAGCTCGGCGAGCGGGTCTTGCAGGCGTCGCCCCAGGCTCATGGCGCCGCGCACGGTGACGTCGAGGTCGGGGTATTCGCGGCTCGCGAGCTCGGATGCCGAGTAGACCGAGGCGCCCGCCTCGTTGACGATGGTGTAGCGGAGCTCCGGCGCCTGCTCGGAGATGAACTCCGAGACGACCTCCTCGGTCTCGCGGCTCGCGGTGCCGTTTCCGATGACGATGGTGTTGACGCGGTCCTTGCTCACCAGGCGGGCAAGCTCGCGCTTGGTTCCCACGACGTCGTGGCGGGGCTTGGTGGGATAGACCACGCCGTGGTCGAGGAGCTTGCCGAACTCATCGATGACGGCGACCTTGCAGCCGGTCCGGTACCCCGGGTCGAGCGCGAGGACCCTCGCGCCCCTCACGGGCCTCGCGGAAAGCAGGCCCTCGAGGTTCTTCGCAAAGACGTCGATGGCGTCGGCCTGCGCGCGTGCGGTGAGGTCGGAGCGGGCCTCGCGCTCGAGCGAGGGGGCCATGAGGCGTCTGTAGCCGTCTGCGACGGCGGCGTCGAATACCGGGGCAAAGACGCCCTGTCGGCGCGGCCATCGGCGTCCGAGCCGCTCCACCGCCGCGGCGCCGTCGACGTTCACGCGCACGCGGAGCTTGCCCTCGCGCTCGCCGCGGTCGATAGCGAGGATGCGGTGGTTGGGGATCTTGCGCAGGGGCTCCGAGAAGCCGTAGTACGGCTCGTAGGGGGTCTTCTCGGCGGCATCGGTCGCCTCTACGACGATGTCGGCGGTGTTTCTGGTGAACGCGCGCAGCTCGGCGACGTTCTCCGGGTCCTCTGCCACGGTCTCGGCCACGATGTCCGAAGCGCCGGCGAGGGCCTTCTCGGGCGTGTCGAAGCCGGCCTCCTCGTTGACGTAGGCCGCCGCCGCGTCGAGCGCCGACCCCTTGGCGGAAGCCTGCACGATGATCATGTTCGCCAACGGCTCGAGCCCGGCCTCGCGCGCTTTCTGGGCGCGGGTGAGGCGCTTCTTTCGGAAGGGCTTGTACAGGTCGAGCACGCGCTGCAGGGTCGCGGCCTCTGCGATCTGGGACCTGAGCTCGTCGGTGAGCTTGCCCTGCGCGTCGATGAGGGCGATGACGTCTTGCTTGCGCTCCTCGAGGTTTCGCAGGTAGGAAAGACGCTCCTCGAGGGCGCGGAGGGCCACGTCGTCCATGCCTCCCGTCGCCTCCTTGCGGTAGCGCGCGATGAAGGGGATGGTGCTCCCCTCGTCGATGAGCTTGACCGCCGCCTCGACGTCGGTCTTCTTTAGCTTGAGTTCCTCGGCCAGCTTGGCAATAAGGTCCATTCGACTCCTTGTCCGTTCCGTTTGCTAAAGGCCCTCTAGGATAGCATCGCCCAGACGCGGCGGACCGACGCCAAAGGGCCCCCGGGCCTCTTGTGGTCGCGGTCCTTCTCGCCACAAGATGCCCGGGGGCCCTCCTTTGTCGCAGCGCGCTACTCGAGCTCGAATGCTCCCGTGTAGAGCTGGTAGTAGTAGCCCTTCTTTGCGATGAGCTCGTCGTGGCTTCCGCGCTCGATCACGCGGCCGTGGTCGAGGCAGATGATCACGTCGGAGTTGCGGACGGTCGACAGGCGGTGCGCGATGACGAAGGTCGTGCGCCCGGTCATGAGGGCGTCCATGCCGCGCTGGACGATGGCCTCGGTGCGCGTGTCGATGGAGCTCGTGGCCTCGTCGAGGATCATCGCGGGCGGGTCGGCGACGGCCGCGCGGGCGATGGAGATGAGCTGGCGCTGGCCCTGCGAGAGCTGGGCGCCGTTGCCCGTGAGCATCGTCTCGTAGCCGTCGGGCAGACGGCGGATGAAGTCGTCGGCGCCCGCGAGCTTGGCCGCGGCGATGCACTCGTCGTCGGTGGCGTCGAGCTTGCCGTAGCGGATGTTGTCCATGACGGTCCCCGTGAACAGGTTCACGTCTTGCAGGACCACGCCGAGCGAACGGCGCAGGTCGGCCTTCTTGATCTTGTTGACGTTGATGCCGTCGTAGCGGATCTTGCCGTCGGCGATGTCGTAGAAGCGGTTGATCAGGTTCGTGATGGTCGTCTTGCCCGCGCCGGTCGCGCCGACGAAGGCGACCTTCTGGCCCGGCTTCGCGTACACCGACACGCCCTTGAGGACCTGGTGCTCGGGGGTGTAGCCGAAGTCGACGTCGACCATTCGGACATCGCCGGCGAGCGGGGTGAAGGTCACGCTGCCGTCCTTGTGGGGGTGCTTCCAGGCCCAGTCGGTGGTGCGCTCGTCGCACTCGACGAGCTCGCCCGTCGCGTTGTACTTGGTGTTCACGAGCGTGACGTAGCCCTCGTCGACCTCCGGCTCCTGGTCGATGAGCTCAAAGATGCGCTCGGCGCCGGCAAGGCCCATGACCACGGCGTTGATCTGCATGGAGATCTGGCCGATCTGTCCGCAGAACTGCTTGGTCATGTTGAGGAAGGGAACGACCACGGCGATGGTCAGCGGCATGCCCGAGATCGAGAGGTTCGGGACTTCGAGGGCAAGAAGGACGCCGCCCGCGAGGGCAACCAGCACGTAGAGGAGGTTGCCCAGGTTCATGATGATGGGCATGAGGATGTTGGCGTATATGTTGGCCTTCTGGGAGACCTCGAAGAGCCGCTCGTTGCGCTCGTCGAAGTCGGCCTCGGCGGCGCGCTCGTGGCAGAATGCCTTGACGACCTTCTGGCCGCCCATGACCTCCTCGATGTGGCCCTCGACGACACCGAGCTCCTTCTGCTGCGCGATGAAGTTGCGGGCAGAGCGTCCGCCGAGCAGCTTGGTCATGAGCATCATGCAGGCCACGCCCGCGATGATCACGAGGCACATCCACACCGAGTAGTAGAGCATGATGCAGAAGACCGAGACGATGACGATGACGGTCATGAGCAGGTTGGGCAGCGACTGGCTGATCATCTGGCGCAGCGTGTCGATGTCGTTGGTGTAGTGGCTCATGATGTCGCCGTGCTGGTGCGTGTCGAAGTAGCGGATCGGCAGGTCCTGCATGCGGTTGAACATCTTCTCGCGGAGCTTCTCGAGCGAGCCCTGCGTGATGGTCGCCATGTTGCGGTTCCAGAAGAGCGACGAGGCGACGCCCACGGCGTCGATGACGCCGAGCGTCACGGCGAGCTGCAGGATCTGCGGACGCGCCGCCGCCCAGTCGCCTGTCTGCCAAGAAGTGCTGATGACCTCAAGGGCGCCCTGAAGGAACACGGCTCCGATGGAGTTGATGATCGCGCACAAGACGATGCCCGCCACGACGGCGGGGAGAAGCACGGGGTAGAACGAGAAGAGCGTCTTGATGAGGCGCAGCGCGATTCCCTTGCGAGCGCCGCCCGCGTGCTTGGCCTGGGCTTCTTGCTTACTCATCGGCCTCGCCTCCTTCCTTGGCCTGGGCATCCGAGGAATCCTCGCTGCCCTCCTTGGTCATCTTGTTCTGGGAGTTGAACGTCTCTCGGTAGATCTCCGACGTCTTCAGCAGCTCCTCGTGGGTGCCGATCTGTGCGATACGGCCGCCTTCCAGGATGATGATGCGGTCGGCGTCCTGGACGGAGCTGATTCGCTGGGCGATGATGAGCTTTGTCGTGTCGGGGAGGTAGCTCGCGAGCCCCTCGCGGATCTTTGCGTCGGTCTTTGTGTCGACGGCAGAGGTCGAGTCGTCGAGGATGAGGACCTTCGGTCGGCGCAGGAGCGCTCGCGCGATGCACAGGCGCTGCTTCTGGCCGCCGGAGACGTTGGAGCCTCCCTGCTCGATCCAAGTGTCGTAGCCCTTGGGGAAAGTGTCCACGAACTCGTCGGCGCAGGCGAGGTGCGCGGCCTCGCGGACCTCCTCGTCGGTTGCGTCGGGATCTCCCCAGCGAAGGTTCTCCGCGATGGTGCCTGAGAACAGGACGTTCTTCTGAAGAACCATGGCGACCTGCTTGCGCAGGGTGTCGAGGTCGTAGTCGCGCACATCGACGCCGCCGACGCGCACGCGTCCCTCGGTCGCGTCGTAGAGCCGGGCGATGAGGTTGACGAGCGTGGACTTTGCCGAGCCGGTGCCGCCGATGATGCCGATCGTCTCGCCGCTCTTTATGTGAAGGTCGATGCCCGAGAGCGCCTGGCGCTCGGCGCGGGCCGAGTATTTGAAGCTCACGTCGTCGAAGTCGATCGAGCCGTCGGCAACCTCGCGTATGGGCTCGGCAGGGGCCTTGATGGTGGGGGTCGCCTCGAGCACCTCGTCGATGCGCCGCGCGGACTCATCTGCCATCGTGACCATGACGAAGATCATGGAGAGCTGCATGAGGCTCATGAGGATCTGGAAGCCGTACGTGAAGATCGAGGACATCTGGCCGATGTCGAAAGCCTGTCCCTGCGTGGTGATGATGATTTTCGAGCCCAGGTAGATGATGACCACGAAGGCTCCGTTGACGCAGATGTTCATCATCGGGTTGTTGAAGGCGAGGAGCTTCTCGGCGCGGGTGAAGTCGGCGCAGACGTCCTGGGCGGCGCGCGCGAACTTGGACTTCTCGTAGTCCTCGCGCACGAAGCTCTTGACCACGCGCATGCCGCTCACGTTCTCCTCGACGGACTCGTTAAGGGCATCGTACTTGTGGAACACGCGGGAGAAGATCGGGCGCACGAGGTGAATGATGTAGAAGAGGCCGAAACCGAGGATGGGGATGATTACGAGGTAGACCATGGCGACGCTTCCGCCCATGGCGAACGCCATCACGAAGGCGAAGACAAGCACGAGCGGGGAGCGTACCGCGATGCGGATCATCATCATGAACGCCTGCTGGACGTTTGTGATGTCGGTCGTGAGGCGCGTGACCAGCGAGGAGCTGGAGAAGTCGTCGATGTTCGCGAAGCTGAACGTCTGGATCTTATAGAAGAGGTCGTGGCGCAGGTTCTTCGCGAAGCCGCAGCTCGCGTGGCTGCAGGTGATGCCGGCGGCGGCGCCGAAGACCAGGGACACGATTGCGAGGAGCACGAGCAGGCCCGAGGTGGGGAGCAGCTCCTCCACGGTGGCGCCGACCTTGATGGTGTCGATGAGGTTCGCGGTGACGAAGGGGATGGTCATCTCGCAGGCGACCTCGCCGAGCACCAGCAAGGGGGTGGCTATGGTATAGGGCTTGTAGTCTCGAATGCTCTTCATGAGGTTGCGCATAATCGCGCCGTAGTTGACCTTCTCGGCCTTGGCGCTCAGTTCTTCTTGCACGGGCATTCCTCCTTTTTCTGCTTCTCTAGCTTTCTCCAGTGGTCAAAGATGGCGTCGAGCCTGTTCAGGAGATCGACCTTCTCTTCCTGGGAAAGAATGTCGAGCGAGTCCTTCTCGAACTCCCTCTCCTCGCGGACCATTTCGGCCGCCGCCCCTTTGCCCGCCTCGGTGAGGCTGACCTCAAGCTGGCGTTTGTCCGCCTCCGACCTGCCGCGCTTGATGAGCCCTTCTCGCTCGAGCTTTCCTAGCACCTCGGATAAGGCGGCGGAGCTCGTGTGCAGCAGTTCGAGAAGCTCCCTTTGCGTCATCTCGCCTTGGAGCAGCAGCGTCTTGAGAACGTGCTGCTTGCCGCCGAGGCCTCCGCGCATCACATACATGTAGTGACCGAGGTATCCGAGTAGATGTAGTATTTGCTGCTCGGTCGTCTCGTTTGCGCGGCATTTGGCGAGCTGCCTGTCGGATATTCGCATCTTGGACCTCCTCTCTAAAACGACAGCTACTGTTTAGCTTGAAAAGGCTACGACTGTGATGGTTGGATTGCAAGGTACCGAAATATAATTTACGAGGTACCTTGCAATCTTCACATCAGGGAAACAGTTTCTATTCCTTGCGCCTAAGTCACCCCCATATCTAAGTTTTCTATTTGGTGTTTGAGCCCACGTTGCCCCGTCCTGCAGTTCTTACGACTGTGATTGGGCTCATCGTTAACGTAAGGCGGCTAATAAAACCGCCATAACAGTCGTTGCTTTGTAAGGTCGCAGGTAGATGAGCCTTTATAACGCAGATGTAACGGAAAACCGGCCCAATGTCAGCTGAATGTAAGGCCCAATCAGACGCTCGTAAGCGACGCGAGATGCCGAATTGTAAGGCGTGGCGGCCACCTAGGATGCTCCTTGACACGGCCGGGACACGCCCTGCGGGGCAGTCCGGCAATTCATTGGAAGGAGATTCATGTCCAAGCTCGATAGCCTCTCTCGTCGTCAGTTCATCGCCGGCTTCGGCGGCATCGCCGCTGTGGCCGGACTCGGCCTCGTTGGCTGCGGCGGCTCCTCCGCCTCCGACGCCGCCGCTGATGGCGCTGCTGCAGGCTCTGAGTCCGTCTCTGGCACTGTCAACTGCTCTGGCGCCACCTCGTTCCAGAAGCTCGTTGAGTCCGCTACGGCCGAGTTTGAGAAGAAGTACCCTGACGTCACCGTCGCGATCACCGGCGGCGGCTCTGGCCAGGGCCTTTCCGACGTCAAGGACGGAAAGGCTCAGATCGGCCGCTCCGACGTCTTTGCCGAGGAGAAGCTTGACGCCGACGCGGCCGCCAAGCTTGAGGACCACACCGTCGCCGTCGTCGGCATGGGCCCGATCGTGAACGCCAAGGTCGACGTCGATAACCTCACCACCGACCAGCTCAAGGGCATCTTCACCGGCGCCATCACCGACTGGTCGCAGGTGGGCGGCACCGCCGGCAAGATCCAGGTCGTCGAGCGCAAGGCCGGCTCCGGCACCCGCGCGACCTTCGAGAACGCCGTTCTCAAGGGCGAGAAGGCCCCGGACTCCTTCGCGCCGGTCGCTGAGGAGGACTCCTCGGGCACCGTCGTCGAGAAGATCCAAGCCACCGAGGGCGCCATCTCCTACCTCGCGTTCTCCTACTTCGACGAAACCAAGTTCAAGGCCCTCAAGGTCGACGGCGTCGAACCTACCGCCGAGAACGTCTGCTCCGGCAAGTTCAACATCTGGGCTTACGAGCACATGTACACCGCCAAGGACGCCGACGACGCCACCAAGGCCTTCATCGACTTCATGATGTCCGACGACGTCCAGGGCTCCCTCGTCGAGGAGGAGGGCTTCATCCCCGCCTCCGACATGAAGGTCCAGAAGGACGCCAAGGGCAACGTGACCTCCAAATAGCTTCCTCTTCCCTTCGAGGTGTGGGCGGCCTCATTACGAGTCCGCCCGCACCTCGCATTATGTACCTACCTAGAAAGGTCGCTTAATGGCAAAGCAGATGCTGCCGAAGCGCCGCCTCGAGAACGTGGGCCTGGGCATCACGGGGGCGTGCGTCGCCCTCGTGGCGCTGATCGTCGTGACGCTTATCGTCATGGTTGCCCAGCAGGGCCTCTCCGCGTTCTTCGTCGACGGGATCGACTTCGGAGCCTTCCTCACGGGCACGAGCTGGGTGCCCTCCGACGGCAAGTACGGGGCGCTCCCGCTCATCATCACGTCGTTCGGCGTCATGGTTCTCTCGACGATCTTCACGCTGCCGATCGCGCTCGGCTCGGCCATCTTCGTCGTCGAGGTGCGCCCAGGCTTCGGCCGCAAGATCTTCCAGCCGCTCGTCGAGCTGCTCGTCGGCATTCCCTCGGTCGTCTATGGCCTCATCGGCCTCACCGTGGTCAACGCCGCCATGCGCGCGATCTTCGGCGACGCGGCCGGCACGGGCGCGGGCATCCTCTCGGGCGCCATCGTGCTCGCCGTCATGATCCTGCCGACGGTCACCACGCTCTCCATCGACGCGCTCGCCGCGGTCCCCAACGAGTACCGCGAGGGTTCCTATGCCCTCGGATGCACCCGCTGGCAGACGGTCTGGCACGTCGTCCTCAAGTCCGCCCTGCCGTCGCTCATGACCGCGGTCATCCTCGGCATGACGCGCGCCTTCGGCGAGACCCTCGCCGTCCAGATGGTCATCGGCGGCGTCGAGAAGGTCATGCCCGCCGGCCTCCTTTCGCCGGCGGCGACGCTCACGACGGCCCTGACCTCGGGCTTCGCGAACGCGACCACGGGCTCGGTCCAGTATCACGCGCTGTGGGCGCTCGGCCTGCTGCTCATGGGCATGAGCCTGCTGTTCATCCTCATCATCCACATCATCGGAAACAAGGGGGCGAAGAACCGTGGCTAGCACCAGCTCCACCACCTCGAAGGCGGCTTCCGTCAAGGCCGGTGGCCTCGGCGTCGACCTCGACGAGCACGCCGCCCGCATCGGGCGCCAGGACCGCGTGGCGACGGGCATCCTCACCGTCATCGTCGCGTTCGTGCTATTTCTGCTCGCGGCCATCGTGGCCTTCATCCTGATCCAGGGCCTCGGCAAGGCGTTCGCCCCCGGCTTCCTCACCACGCCGCCGACCGATCCCGACAACCCCGGCATCAGCTCCGAGCTCTTCGACAGCTTCTACATGCTCGGATCGTCGT
>NZ_DAWEMK010000054.1:10518-11386 GCF_052362415.1 Paratractidigestivibacter sp.
GTGATCACGCTGCTCATCAGCGTGCCCATCAGCCTCGGCGCCGCGATCTTCCTCGTCGAGTATGCGCCGGACAACTGGGTGACCAAGGCCGCCTCCACGGCCATCGAGACCCTGAGCTCGCTGCCCTCCATCGTCGTCGGCATGTTCGGCTCGCTGTTCTTCGTCGTCACCCTCGGCTGGGGCATCTCCATCCTCGCCGGCGCGATGGCGCTCACGATGTTCAACATCCCGATCCTCGTCCGCGTCATCCAGCAGGCTCTCGAGGACGTCCCGCGCAGCCAGCGCGACGCCGGCCTCGCCATGGGCCTCACCCGCTGGGAGACGACCCTGTACGTGCTGCTTCCCGCCGCCATGCCCGCCATCGTCACCGGCGTCGTCATCTCGGCCGGCCGCGTGTTCGGCGAGGCCGCTGCCCTGATCTTCACCTCCGGCTCCGCCGCGGTGAACATCAACTTCGCGAGCGTGAACCTCTCGAGCCCGCGCAACCCCTGGAACATCTTCCGCCCGGCCGAGACCCTCGCCGTGCACATCTGGAAGCTCAAGATGGAGCCGTCCCCCGGTAACGACGTGATCGTCTGGGGCACCGCCGCGGTCCTTCTGATCTGCGTGCTTCTCTTCAACGTGCTTGCGCGCTTCCTCGGCAAGGCCCTGGCAAAGAAGATGACGAGCGAATGAGCGAGATAATGAGAAACGACATCCCCGCCGGCACTCCCGCCGCGCCCACGGTCGCCTCGAAGCACCTGCTCGAGACCCACGACGTCACCGTCAAGTACAACTACACCAAGGAGGCTCTGCACCCCACGAGCCTCACGTTCGATGCGGGCAAGGTCACCGCGCTCATCGGCCCCTCGGGCTGCGGCAAGTCGAC
>NZ_DAWEMK010000055.1:0-3865 GCF_052362415.1 Paratractidigestivibacter sp.
CGCCGTGGTGTCCGGCGACGGCGAGGTCCTCGACCGCATGGAGACCCCGACGCTTGCGCCCGAGAAGACCGTCCCGCAGATGATCGAGTGGTTCGCGGCCCGCGACGTGGACGCGCTGGGCATCGGCGCCTTCGGCCCGACCTGCGTCGACCCCGCCGACGAGCGTTACGGCTCCATCCTCCAGACGCCTAAGCTCGCGTGGCGAGGCTATGGTCTTCGCGCCGCGTTTGCCGACGCCCTCGGCGTGCCGGTGGCCTACGACACGGACGTGAACGTCGCCTGCCTCGGCGAGGCGGTCTTCGGCTGCTGCAAAGGGCTCGAGGACGCCGTCTACGTGACCATCGGCACCGGCGTGGGCGCGGGCGTCATGTGCGCGGGCAGGCTGCTTCACGGCATGCTGCATCCCGAGGCGGGCCACATGCTGGTCCGGACCCGCCCGTCCGAGGAGGGGCGCTGCATCTGCCCGAGCCATGAGAGCTGTCTTGAGGGTCTCGCCTCCGGCCCCGCCATCGCCGCGCGCTGGGGAAAGCCTGCGGCTGAGCTCGCGGGCAACGACGAGGTGTGGGAGCTCGAGGGTGATTACCTCGGCCAGATGTGCGCGAACCTCGTGCTCATGTACTCTCCTCGCCGCATCGTCCTCGGCGGCGGCGTCATGCACCAGAAGCAGCTCTTCGACATCGTCCGAAAAAAGACCCTCGAGTATTTGGGCGGTTACATCCAGGCCCCCGAGCTCGAGGACATGGATTCCTATATCTGCGCCCCGGGCTGCGGCGGCGACCAGGGAATCCTGGGTGCGGCAGAGCTGGCAAGAAGGTCGCTTGCGTAGTCTGCGCGCCCTTCGCCATGCGAGGCATCTAAAAGGCGAGCGCTTCTTGCCAACTGGATGGCAAGAAGCGCTCGCCTTTTGCTCTCGTTTTTTACGGGATTGGGCGCCCCACTCCCGCTAGAGCCCCTGCACCGCCACGCCCACGAGGTTGGGGCCGGTGTGAACGAGAAGCGCGGGGCTGATGTCGGAGCGGACGACCTCCACCGCGTTGGCCACGCGCTCGCGCAGCGCCTGCTCCATGCGGTCATAGAGGTCGGCGCAGGCCGAGGTGCAGCTCACAGCCAGGCGTACCTTGGGGTGCCTCTCTGCGATGGCGGCGATGAGCTTGATCTCGGTGTCGAGCGCGCGGTCCCAGCCGCGGGCCTTCTTTGCGATGACGTAGTGCCCCTCCTCGTCGCAGGTGAGGACGGGCTTGATGTTGAGCACGCTGCCCAGGCGGTAGATCGTCTCGGTGATGCGGCCGCCGCGGCGCAGGTACTCGAGGTCGCGCACGGTGAAGAAGACGTTCGTGTTGCGCGCGACCATGCCGAGCGTCTGCTCGAGGTCGGACAGCGGCACGCCCTCCTCGACCTGGCGCACCGCCTCCATGACGACGAGGCCGGCGGCCACGCCGATGCTCAGCGTGTCGACGACCACGACGGGGAAGTCCTCCATCGTGCGCGCGACCATGCGGACCGTGTCGCAGGTGGCCGAGAGCCCCGACGAGATGCTCACGAACACGGCGGCCTTGTACCCGTCCGCCTTCGCGCGCGCGAACTCGTCGGCGATGCGCTCGGGGGAGGGCAGCGAGGTCTTGGGCACCTCCTGCTCGAAGCGCTCCACGACCTCGTCGGTCGTGATGTCGACGCCGCTCTCGTACGACGAGCCGTCGGAGTAGTTGATGCGCAGCGGCACCACGCGCACGTCGTGCGCCGCCGCGAACTCCGCCGGGCAGTCCGAGCCGGTGTCGGTGAGTACGGCGATGCGCTGGTCGTTCATGAGCTTCTCCCTTGGTGCCGGGTTCGTTAACAAATCGGGGTATACCCTCTTTTGGTCTATGATAACGCCACACGTGGTTTTGAATACTAGATGTCACGTTTTCGGGAAAAACACCAAACCCGAGCCAGAGGAGGACGCCCTATGGGCACCAAGCAGGCCGAGAAGTACGCAGAGGGAGCGGGCCAGATCGCCCCCTACGAGCCGCAGGCCAAGGCGGGCGCGCTCGCCGCGTACATGTCCTCCGTGCGCATCTACCGCATCGCGGAGCTGCCGCGCATCGAGCTCTACCTCGACCAGGTCATCACCCTCGTGTCCGACGAGCTCGCCTTCATGTGCCTGCCCGACGAGCAGACGCTGACCGGCTCGATGGTCAACAACTACGTCAAGCAGCGCCTCATCCCGGCCCCCAACCGTAAGCGCTACACGCGCCGGCACGTGGCGAGCCTGCTGTTCGTGTGCGCGCTCAAGCGGGTCTACTCCATCGCCCAGCTCCAGCAGATCATGGGTATGATTGAAGAAGCGCACGTAGACGCGGGCGCGCTCTACGATGAGGTCGTCGCGGCCCTCGAGTGCGCGCTCGCCGAGCAGTTCGCCGTGGGGCCCGACTTCGTCGCCCCCGTCGTGGAGCCGACCATCCGGCCCCGCGACGAGGCGGGCCGCGAGGTTGCCCCCGGGCTTGCCCGCGTGCTCGAGGCCGCCGTCGCGTCCCTCGCGGCGAAGGTGTACGTGGAACAGACCCTGGCGCTCGCCGAGTAAGGAGGCGTGTCGCCCGAGAAGAAAGGCGATCATGCCCAACAGCACCACCAACAGCACATCTTCCGGCACCCTGACCAGCATCTACGAGGAGCCGGCGGTCATCAAGCGCATCCAACGCTCGGGCGCGCTGGAGGAGGTGACCTCCAACGGAACCGTTGCCGCGGCCGTGATGGTCGGTGCGGCGCTCCTTGCCCTCGTGGTGGCCAACAGCCCAGCCTACGAGGCCGTCGAGCACTTCCTCATGCAGCCGCTTACGATCGGCTTCGGGGACATCCTCGCGTCGATCTCCGTCGAGGGGCTGGTCAACGACTTCCTCATGGCGATCTTCTTTCTCTTGGTGGGCATCGAGCTCAAGTACGAGATGACGGTGGGCCAGCTCCGCCGCCCGCGCCAAGCCGCGCTCCCCATGCTCGCGGCGGTCGGCGGCGTCGCCATGCCCGCCCTCATTTACCTGCTGTTCAATGCCGCCGGCCGCGCCCACGGCTGGGCTGTGCCCATCGCGACCGACATCGCCTTCGCCCTGGGCGTCGCGTCGCTTCTGGGCGACAAGATAAGCCCCGAGACCAAGGTCTTCTTCCAGACGCTCGCCATCGCGGACGACATCCTGGCCATCGTGGTCATCGCCGTCGCCTACGGCCAGGCGCCCGACATCGCCTGGTGCGCCGCCTCCGCCATCGTGATCGTCGTCCTGTGGGGGCTGAACCACGCGAAGGTCTACTCGCTCAAGCCCTACCTCGCCGTCGGCCTCGTCCTGTGGGTGTGCATGTACAACTCCGGCATCCATGCCACGCTCGCCGGCGTGATCCTCGCCTTCGCCCTGCCCGCGCAGTCCGACGTCAACCTCAACGAGTTCGGCACTTGGCTGGGCAAGAAGGCCCAGGTCCTCGACGACCGCTACGACGACGAGCGTCACGTGCTCGGCCAGCATTCCTTCACCAAGGGAGCCCTCAAGGTCGAGAGCGTCATCCACCACGTCACGCCGCCGCTCGAGCGCATGGAGCACTACATTAGCGTGCCGGTGAACTTCCTCATCCTGCCGATCTTCGCCTTCGTCAACGCCCAGCTTCACTTGGTGGGCACCGACTTCACCTCCATCATCGCCGACCCGGTGGCCCAGGGCGTTTACCTGGGCGCGGTGCTCGGCAAGCCGCTGGGCATCTTCCTCGTGACGTTCCTGCTGGTGAAGATCGGGTTCGCCAAGCTCCCCGAGCACATGGACTGGGTCCAGGTCGCCGCCATCGGCATCATGGGAGGCCTCGGTTTCACGATGTCCATCCTCATCAGCGGGCTGGCCTTCGCCGAGCC
>NZ_DAWEMK010000055.1:3875-10933 GCF_052362415.1 Paratractidigestivibacter sp.
AGCCCGGCGAGGTGCTCGCGGCCAAGTGCGCCATCCTTCTCGGCTCGGTGACATCGGCTGTGCTCGGCATCCTCTTCGTCAAGGTCGCGACCGCTCGCCGCGACGCCTCGGCGGAACGAAGCGCGGCGGAGGGCGCCTCCGAGCGCGGCTAATTGTTGTCCCGCCCAAGGGGTATCCTCTAGGGAGCTGTTAGGAACGGGCGGCCGCGCCGCCCGGGTCGTAAGGAGCGTACGCGCATGAGCGTATTCAAGAGGTTGTGCAGGGTCGTGTTCGCGCTGGCGGGGATCTTCTCGCTGTGCGCGCTCGGCCTCACCTGGCTGGGGCCGTGGCGCGACGTCGCGAGCGCCCTCATGGTCGTCGACGGCTACTGGTACGCGCTGCAAGCCTGCATGGCCGTGACGGCCGTGGGCCTCGAGGTCCTGCTGTTCCAGGGCCTCTTTGCGCGCAAGACGCGCACCGTGCAGGTCGCGACCGTCGACGGCGGCGCCATCACCGTCACGCGCGAGGCCATCGCCAGCCAGGCCGAGCACATCGTCGAGGCGGACGGCACCTGCACCGCCTCGCGCGTCCATGTGGACGCCAAGCCGCGCGGGCACGTGCGCGTGGCGGTCCGGGTGCTCCCGCACGAGACCCTCGACGTCGTGGTCAAGGGTGCGCAGCTCCATGAGGAGCTGATGAGCGGGCTTTCCGCCGTGTGCGGCAACACCGTCGAGGACGTGAGCCTCGAGTTCGTCGAGCCGCGCTCCTACGCCGACGCGCGCGCCGCGGAGGCCGACGAGGCCGAGGTCGCCGAGACGGCGGCAGCGGCACCGGCCACGGCGTCGGCCGCGGATGACGGCGCGGCCGCCGCTGCCACCGAGGCTGCGGATTCCACTAGCGAGATCACGGTGCCCATGGGCGCCTCCAGGGAGGGTTAACCGATGCCTGAAGATAAGCGCGCTCCCCGCGCGCGGGTCGAGTCCGCTGACCGCGACGACGTGGTCCAGGCCGACGCGCATGTGATCGATGACGAGACCGCGGGCGGACAGAAGGCCTCCGGCGGTTTCGACGGCTCCGCCACCGAGACGTTCCGCGACGCCGGGAAGCGTATGGGCGGCTGGGTTTCCCGCACGTTCCCGGGGCACGAGCACGCCTTCTGGGGCGGCGTCCTGGGGCTTCTCGTCGCCGTCCTCGTTTTCTGGATTGGCATCCTGCAGGCGCTCGTCGTCGCCGTGATCGTGCTCATTGGCGTGGCCCTGGGGCAGGTGGCCGACGGAGACCCGAAGATCATCAACCTGATCAGGCGCTTCTTCGCGTCGAATAGCTAACAACCGTGCGGGCGGAATGCCCCAAAGAGAGCGAGGTTCCCATGACCGATTCCAACAACGCCGAGGTCCAGAAGGTCGTCGAGTCCGCTGAGGGCGCCGTGCCCGAGGCTGCGGACCTGGAGGAGCTCGCCGCGACTGCGGGCACCGACATCGACCTCGCGTCCGGCGAGGACGACGACGAAGACTCCGAGGACTCCCTCACCTTCTCCAACGGCGTTATCGAGAAGATCGTCGCGCTGGCCATGCGCGAGGTCCCCGGCGTCGTCGGCATGAAGGGCAGCTGGTTCAACCGCGTGCAGGACGCCTTCGGCGCGTCCGACTCCACCAAGGGCGTGAGCGTCGAGGTCACGCCCGACAGCGCCGTCCGCGTGAACATCAGCGTGCTCATCGAGTACGGCGCGTACGCCCCGCAGGTCTTCGAGGATGTGAAGAAGGCCGTGGTCAAGCAGGTCACCGGCATGACGGGCCTCGAGGTCGCCGGCGTGAACCTGCGCATCGAGGACGTCCTCACCGCCGAGGAGTTCGACCAGTCCAAGAAGGAGCCCAAGGCCGCCGAGCCCGAGCCCGCCGAGGTTGCCGCCGACGCGGAGTAGGGCGTCGGCGCCGGTATCGAGCGCTATCGAAAGGAGGCGTAAATGTTTTACAACTATGTTGAGCTGAACGACGGAACACAGATCGCGTATTCGAACTTTCTTGAGGACGGTACGGTCCAGATTGGAATCGAGCGCTCGACTGAAGACGGGTTCGATTCTGCACGTTGCCTGCTCCCGGCTTTTTCTTGGAGTGAGGTTGACGGCTTCAGCCAGGACGAGGTCGATAAACTGCAGCGCTTCCTTCGCAACAACCTGCCTTTGATTTGGCGTTTGGCCGGGGAGGTCTCGAGGGAATATGCCTAAGGTGGTCAAGCTCGGAGAGATTTCCTTTATCAAATAAGCCGAGAAGGCGATTAAAGGGCCCGGGGCGCTGCGGCGTCCCGGGCCCTTGTGCGATTAGCGGATGAAGTTCGTCTTCGCGCGGTCGGCCTCGGGGGCCTCGATGCCCGCGGCGCGGCCCGCCACGATGCAGCGGAGCAGCCAGGCCATGTTGCGCGCGATGTTGCGCATGGTGGCCATGCCCTCGGTGTCCTGCGCCGACTCGCCAGGGGCGGCGCCGAAGGCGTTGTTCCAGTACGTCGAGGACACGACGGGCATCTGGTTGATGGTGAAGTACTTATTGAGCACGTCGAACGTGGTGCCCGTGCCGCCGCGGCGCGCGACCGCGACCGACGCGCCCGGCTTGTGGGCGAAGGCGGCGCTGCCGGCGTAGAACGCGCGGTCCAGGGCAGAAAGGATGCGCCCGGAGGGGTGTGCGTAGTAGACCGGCGAGCCGAAGACGAAGCCGTCGGCGCCCTCGGCGGCATCGATGAGGTCGTTGACCACGTCGTCGGTGAACACGCAGCGGCCCTTGCCGGCGCACCCGCCGCAGCCGATGCAGTCGCGGATGGGGCCGGCGCCCAGCTGGAACACCTCGGACTCGATGCCGCAGGCATCGAGCTCGCGGGCGACCTCGGCCAGTGCGGTCGCGGTGTTGCCGTCCTTCTTTGGGCTGCCGTTTACCAGGAGCACTTTCATGGATGGTCCTCTCTCTATGGATATGTTTCCCCGGAGGAATTATCCCACGGGCGCGGCGGCGGGGCGCGCTTCTTGCCATTAGACTGGGAGAACACGTAAATCCAGACCGATTCGGACGGAACGCATGAAGAACACCCAGCTTTTGCTGATCAACGACATGTGCGGCTACGGCAAGGTGGCGCTTTCCGCCATGCTGCCCGTGCTCTCGCACATGGGGTACCGCATCCACAACCTGCCGACGGCGCTTGTGTCCGACACGCTCAACTACCCCAAGTTCTACATCCACGACACCACGGAGTACGTGCGGCGCAGCCTCGCCATCTGGGAGGAGCTCGGCTTCGAGTTCGACGCGATCTCGACCGGCTTCATCGCGAGTGAGGAAGAGACGTGCATCATCTCCGATTTCTGCCGCTGCCGCGCCGAGCGGGGGACGCGCGTGTTCGTCGACCCGATCATGGCCGACAACGGCAAGCTCTACGCCGGCGTCCCTGACTCGACGGTCGGGCTCATGCGCGACCTGGTGGCCTGTGCGGACTACACCGTGCCGAACTATACCGAGGCGTGCCTGCTCACCGACACCCCGATGAAGGGCGGGCTCACCGCCCCCGAGGCCCGCGAGCTCGTCGATGGCGTGCGCGCGCTCGGCGCCAAGTCGGTCGTGGTCACGAGCGCGAAGGTCGACGGCGCGGACGCGATCATCGGGTTCGACCATGTGGCGGGGGAGCACTTCTCGGTGCCCATCGACATGATCCCGACGTATTTCCCCGGCACGGGCGACACGTTCTCGAGCGTGCTGCTCGGCCGCGTGATGCGCGGCTGGGCGCTCGAGCGAGCGACCGCCGACGCGGCGCGCGTGGTGCGCGAGCTCATCGCGCGCAACGTCGACCAGGAGGACAAATCCGCCGGCCTGCCCATCGAGGCGTGCCTGGACGTGATCGACGGTGAGTAGCGCGGACGAGGGCCTCGTAGCGGGAGGCAACGGGGCGGCTGACGGCGCCGCCCGAGGCGCCGAGAAGCCCGTTGCGCGAGCTACCGAGAAACCCGCGGGCGCGCCGCGCGGGAAGCGCCCGTGGGTCCGGATCACCTGCGTGGACCAGCTGGGGGAGTGTCGCTGCCATCACGGGCACAAGCCCGGCGACGTCTTCGACTTCGACCGCGACCGCGGACGGCTGTGCCCGATGGCCTGCCACGTCGGCTTCCCCTACATCGATATCCTCCGCTACGGCGGCACGGTCCCCGGCAACGCCCCCGGCACAGCGAAGTTCTGCTGCCCGGAGGTCGACACCCTGAACGTCTTTCTCGCTGAGCTCGTCTCCGACGACTAACCCTCACTGGGTGACAGTCATTGCGTGCAGCTTTTGGGGACGCCCATCATTGGGTGCCACCCATCACGCAATGACTGTCACCCAGTGATGGTGACCCGCTGTCGCTCGGTGATGGTGGGAGGGGACGAGGCAGCACGCTCTTTCTCACGGGAGAGCAGACTTCTCTTTCTTGGTTTCTCCTATACAGAAGACTGCTCTATAGCAGGGCAGCCTTCTCTTCCGCGCGAAAGAGAAGGCTGCCCCGCTGAGAATGGCGACTTAGGACGGAGGGCCGCCGAGGGTGTCCCAAAAAGCTGCAGCCAATGACTGTCACCGACTTATGGGTGTCCCAGGAAGCTGCACGCAATGACTGTCACCCAGTGATGGCTGTAACCCGGTGTTGGGTCTCGCTCGGCGTCGGTTACTTGACCTCAAAGGGAGTGGGGGCGCCGGCGTCGAAGGCGAGGAGCGCCTCGACGTTGCTGCTCACCATGTGCTCGACGTCCTCCTCGGTGTAGAACGCCATGTGCGGCGTCACGACGACGTTGGGGTAGCCCATGAGGACGGAGCGGTCGCGGTTGGGCAGCACGTCGCGGGAACGGTCGAGGTAGTAGAGGTTCGTCTCGTTCTCGATGGTGTCCAGCGCGGCAGCGCCCACCTTGCCGGACTCGAGCGCGTCGATGAGCGCGGCGGTGTCGATGAGGACCCCGCGCGCGGCGTTGACGATGACGACGCCCTTCTTCATGCGCGCAAACTGCTCGGCGCCGATCATGTGGTCGTTCTGCGGCAGGCCGGGCGCATGGAGCGTGATCACGTCGGCGCGCTCGAGCAGCTCGTCGAGCGAGACGTACTCCACGCTTCCGCGCAGACGGTCCTTGGGGTAGGGGTCGGTCGCGATGATCTTGCAGCCGAAGCCGGAAAGCCGCTGGCAGACGGCCTCGCCGATGGCGCCCGTGCCCACCACGCCCACGGTGCAGGTGTTCAGCGAGCGGCCGATCTTGCCGCGCAGGCCGAAGTCCTGGTAGCGCGCGGCGGAGTCCACGAGCTTGACCTTGCGCAGCGCCATAAGCATGAGCATCACGGCGTAATCGGCGACGCCCGCGGGCGGGTAGGCGGCGTGCCCGATGCGGATGCCGAGCCGGCGCGCGGCCGCGAGGTCGATGTGGTCGTAGCCGATGGAGCGTGTGGCGATGCCGCGGATGCCCAGCTCGGCGTAGCGCGACAGCAGCTCGGGCGTCATCGGGTTGGTGATGATGGTGAGCGCGTCGTAGCCGCGCGTGAGCTCGGCGTTTTCCATCGTGGGGTACTCGGGGGTCCAGCCGAACTTGAAGCCGCGCTCGTCGGCGACCTTCTGCAGCGCGGGCAGCTCGTCGTACTCGCGCAGGGAGAATGCGAACAGCTTCATGTGATGCTTCCTTTCGTCGTGGCGCTCCCCATCGTAGCCCTTTGGCTGGAAAGAAGTACGGCCGCCGCTAGGCCCCCTTTGCCTCCATCTTTGGGCGGATAACGAAGATGACCAGCGCGAAGCCGACCAGGGTGACGATCGCGGCGATGAAGAACACGGCGTTGACGCCGTTCTGGATGAGCACAGGGTTCGTCGGGTCGGCGGCGGTGTTCAGGTTGTACGCCACGCCGAAGATCGTGGCGGCGACGGTGTTGGCCAGCGAGTTCGCGAAGTTGACGAGCGAGGTTCCGACGCCCATGTCGACCGGTGGAAGCGTCGCCTGCGCGCTCGGGGTGATGGAGACGGCGCGGAAGCTCTCGGCGACGCCGGTGACGGTTATCGCGACGAAGTAGACGAGCACGGGCGTGCCGGCCGTCGTGAAGCCGAGCGCGAACATCGAGCCGGCCACGAGCAGCGTCGCGATGGCCATGGCCTTCCAGGCGTTGCCGGACTTCTTTCCGACCCAGGCGCCGATCGCGGTGGGCAGGATCATGGTGAGGATGGTGCGGGGGAACTGCAGCGAGCCGGCGACGGTCTTCGTGGTGCCCATGACGTTGAGCGCGCCGACCGAAGCGTAGGTGTTCATCGCGGTCATGTAGAAGTAGCAGATGAAGCCGACGATCAGCAGGACCGTGTACTCGGAGTTCTTGAAGAGGCGCAGCGGGATGAGCGGCTCGGGCGCGCCCTTCTCGATCTTGACCAGCACAAAGAGCGCGGCGATGCCCACGACGAGGCCGGCGAGGATGGCGGGACTCGCCCAGCCGATCGCGGAGCCGAAGTTGAGGGCCAGCATGATGCACGTGAGCGTGACAACGAGCGCGACGATGCCGGCGACGTCGATTTGGACCTTACCGGGGCGCTTCATGTTGGGCAGGTTCAGGCCGATGAGCAGGATGCCCGCTGTCAGCGGGATGCCGGGCATGAGGATGGCGGCGGTGAGGTGCCCTGCATCGGTGAGGGCGCCGGCGATGATGGAGCCGCCGAAGCCGCCGACCGCGATCGCGGTGGCCAGCAGGCCCATTGCCTTGGGCACGTCCTTGCGCTCGTTGATGAGGCCCATGATGATGTAGGGCGCAGCCGTGAAGGCGCCTTGCGCGAAGCCGATGAGCAGGCGCAGGACCATGAGCGGCACGAGCGAGCGGACGAACGCGAACGCGATGCCGCACACGAGGCAGACGATGCCGGGGACCACGACGATGTTGCGGCGCCCGACGAGGTCGCCGAGCTTGCCGCCGATGGGCGTCATGATGCAGACGCCGAGGCTGGCGAAGATGGTGAAGAGGCTCACGTAGCCCATGGCGTCGACGCTCTCGAGGATGGGTGAGGTGAGGGTGGCGAAGACGAGGCCGTACATTGCGACGGACAGCATCATGCAGACGCAGCCGCTCTCGAC
>NZ_DAWEMK010000056.1:0-7210 GCF_052362415.1 Paratractidigestivibacter sp.
TGCGGGGCCGAGCTCGTCTGCGACACGAGCACCGCCGTCTCCGAGTGCCCCTACTGCGGCAACCCCGTGGTCGCGGCCGACCGCCTTACCGGCGATTTCCGGCCCCAGCTCGTGATTCCCTTCAAGCTTGACCACAAGGCCGCCAAGCAGGCCCTGGCCAAGCACTATGGGGGCAAGATCCTGCTGCCGAAGAGCTTCGCCGGCGGAAACCGCATCAATGAGGTGCAGGGCGTCTACGTGCCCTTCTGGCTCTACGACACCGAGGCCGCAGGCAGCGCCGTCTTCGAGGCCACGCGCTCGCGCACCCACTACGAGGGCGGCGACGAGGTCATCGAGACCGACCACTTCACGGTCGAGCGCGACGGCGCCATGTCCTTCGCCCGCGTCCCCGTCGACGGCTCCACAAAGATGCCCGACGCGCACATGGACGCCATCGAGCCCTACGACTACGAGGCGCTCGTGCCCTTCTCGGTCGCCTACATGCCTGGCTTCGTTGCCAACCGCTACGACGAGGACGCCGACGTCTGCCGCGAGCGCGCCCAGAAGCGAATAGACTCGAGCGTCGAGCAGGCTCTGCAAGCGAGCGTCGAGGGCTACGACACCGTTTCCTGCGAGAGCTGCGACGTCGAGAAAAAATGGGCCGACCCGGTCTACGCGCTCATGCCCGTCTGAATGCTCGGCACCACCTGGGAAGGCCAGCAGTTCCTCTTTGCCATGAACGGGCAGACGGGCCGCCTCGTGGGCGACCTGCCCATCGACAAAAAGAAGCGCGCGCTCATCGGCCTGGGCATCTTCGCCGCCTTCTTTGCCGCCTGCTACGCAGCCGTGAACTTCGGCGGCTTCCTCGCCGAGAACGAGGAGTTCATCCAGTGGGGCTTCATCATCCTCGTCCCACTGCTCGTCATGCTCCTCGTGTGCGCGGTACTCACGGCCCAGATGAGAAGCGCAATAGAGGCGACCGAGGCAAACCGCTACCTCGATAACGACTCCATCGAGATCACGCACAGCCACGACAGCTTCGACTACACCACGACCGAGCGCATCCACCACGAGAGCAAGAAAGACTAGCTAACGGAAAAGCACCACCGACGAAAGGGGTAGATCATGGGACTCCTTAAAGCAGGCGTAGGGGCAGCTGGCGGCGTTTTGGCCGACCAGTGGCGCGAATACTTCTATTGCGAGTCTCTCGACGCGGACACCCTGGTCGCCAAGGGCGAGAAGCGCACCGGCGGCCGCAGCTCCAACACCAAGGGCGAGAACAACGTCATCTCCGACGGCTCCATCGTGGCCGTCGCCGACGGCCAGTGCATGATGATCGTGGAGAACGGCGAGGTCGTCGAGGTCTGCGCCGAGCCCGGCGAGTTCGTCTACGACACCGGCACCGAGCCCTCCGTCTTTTCGGGCAACCTCGGCGACATGGTAAAGAAGTCGTTCGAGCAGGTCGGACGCCGCTTCACCTTCGGCGGGGACGCCGGCAAGGACCAGAGGGTCTACTACTTCAACACCAAGGAGATCGTCGGCAACAAGTACGGCACCGCGAGCCCCGTGCCGTTCCGCGTGGTCGACAACAAGATCGGCCTCGACGTCGACATCACCGTCCGCTGCAACGGCGAGTACTCTTACAAACTCGTCGACCCCCTGATGTTCTACAAGAACGTGTGCGGCAACGTCGATTCCGTCTACACCCGCGACCTCATCGACTCCCAGCTCAAGAGCGAGCTTCTGACCGCGCTGCAGCCCACGTTCGCGCGCATCTCCGAGATGGGCATCCGCTACAGCGCTGTGCCCGCCCACACCAAGGAGCTCGCCGACGACAAGCTGACCTTCGCAGCCGAAGAAACGTCCCTCGTCTTCAAGAAGGGCGACGACAGCCTGGCCGACCAGATCAAGACCGACCGCGAGTCCGAGAAGATCACCGACATGGGCGACCCCGATGACGGCGACGACGGCACGGCCAGCTCGACCGAGGCCGCGACCGTGCCCATCGACCCGCCCGTCACCATCGCCGACGACGAAATCGTGACCATCGTGGCCACCGACCGCGCGGCCGACGAGTGGGGCCAGGTCGGCATCTTGCTCACCATCACCAACAACAGCGACAAGAAGATCGCCATGTCCATCCCGAACGACTCCTGCGCGGTCAACGGCGTGATGAGCGACAACTGGTTCTACACCGCGGTCCTTCCCGGCACCTCCGCCACGAAGCTCTGCGCCTTCGAGGGCATCGACTCCGTCGACGAGCTCGTCAACATCCAGTGCCAGCTGGACGTCTACGACGACGAGACCTACGAGGACATCGCTTCTTACCCCATCAACATCCAGTAACGCCCGTGGCGTGAACTGAGTCGACCAACAACGGGGCCAAGGGCGCTCGAGCAGCCCCTTGGCCCCGGCGCTGATTAAGGAGGGACACCATGAGGCGCCTGGGAATTCTCGCTTTGGCTGTGGCTGCGGCCTGCGCGCTTCCCCTCGCCGGTTGCCTCGACATCCGCGACAAGGACGGCATGATCAACACGCAGCCGCCCATCGAGACCGGCAAGGACGCCGAGGACGAGAGCTGCTCCGAGGAGCACCCGACCGACGGCGGGGCAGGTTCCTCGTCGAGCATGCAGCAGGAGGTCGAGGACGCCGGTGAGGATGCGAAGGGGGACGACGCCACCAGCTCCTTGCCCGAGGCCGACGACGAGCTCCCCATCGACCTTGAGGCGGACGAGAACATCCACGTCCGAGCCGAGTGCAAGGATACTGACGGCTACGGCGACGCCGTCGTGCTCTTCACCGTGTGGAACAACACCGGATCCGACATGATGATCGGCGACACGGACGGCTACGCCTACGTCAACGGGCGCCTCCGCGACGTGTACATGCGCCAGAGTGTCGAGGCAGGCGGCGAGACGCGGGCCTACCTCACGTTCTTGGGGACCTTCGACGACCCCGACTTCGACGTGAACAACGACCTGAACGACATCTACCTCAATATCTGGATGTTCGAGGAGGAGACGGGCAACGTCTACTTCCGGCGTCTGATCCACATTCCGTAAAGATTGCCGGCAAGAAGGACCGGAACAAGCCGGGGCGGGGCGACCCACCCCGGCTTACTTGTTGCCCATGCCGGAAACGATGTTTCCCTCGGCGACCGCATGGACGGCGAGGCGCAGGATGTTGTCGTAGCCCGTCTTTGCAAGGATCTCGCCGATGCGGCGCTTTACGGTCCCCTCGCTCATGTAGAGCTCTGCGGCGATCTCTTTGCGGGTCTTCGCCTCGCAGACAAGGCGCAGGATCGAGATCTCGACGTCGGTGAGCGCCGCCGCGCCGGAAAAGATCGAGTCCGGGGTATGGGGAAACGTCGAGTAGCCGGCGGCGGTGGAGCGCATGACCGCCAAAAGCTCCTCGATGCCGACGTTCTTGTAGACGAAGCTGTCGACACCGGCATCCTTGGCCTGCTCGACGAAGGTGACCTCCGGCATGCCCGTCATGATGACCACGCGGACCGCGGGGTTGGCCTCCTTGATGCGCCTGGCGGCAACGATGCCGTTGGAGTCGTGCTCCGTGCAGACGTCCATGAGCACCAGGCCGCATCCCGTCTCGGCCGCCCTGCCGGGCGCGTCGGCGGCGTCGGCAAGGCAGGCCGCCACATGCATGTCCTCCTGGGACTCGATGGTCTGTGCCAGGCTCTCGCGCAGCATGGCCTGGTCCTCAACGATCATGACCTCAATCATCGGCCTTACCCCTTACATCGACCTCGGCCAAAACGGTAAACGGGTGATCCCGCTTGACGGTGAGCACGCCCCCGACGGACTCCATCTCCCGTCTCATCCCCGGGATGCCCGTTCCCTCGCGCACCGGCGCGGGACGGCCGGTCCCGTCGTCTGTGACGGTGAGGCGAGCAAGCGGCCCCTCAGGGCATTCAAGCTTAACAAAGACCTGCTTGGCGTGGGCATGCCGGCACGAGTTGGTGCACGCTTCCCGGACCACGCGCACAAAGGCGGCGGCAACCTCCCGCCTGCGCGGGAGCTCGCCCGCAACGACCACGCGGACGCCGACGAGCGAGAAAGCGGAGACGACGGCGTCGAGCTCGGCGGCGGCATCGCCGACGGAGCCTTGCCGAAGGTCCGCCATGACCGACGAGAGGAGGCGCTCGAGCTCGGCCACCGAGGCGGGGTCCGTCTTTCCCATCTCGAGGTAGCGGTGAAGAATCGACAGGCGCTGCCCCACGACGTCGTGGACGCGGGAACGCATGCGCAGATACGCGGATGCCTCAGCCGCGCGGTCGACGTCCGCAAGGCATGAGCGCAGCTCCGCGGCGGCGGCCTCGAGCTCGCGGTTGGTCTGCCCGAGGGCATTGTTCGCAGCGACCGACTCGGTGACGTCGAGGCACAAGATCCTCTC
This sequence comes from Paratractidigestivibacter sp., assembly GCF_052362415.1. Taxonomy (NCBI): domain Bacteria; kingdom Bacillati; phylum Actinomycetota; class Coriobacteriia; order Coriobacteriales; family Atopobiaceae; genus Paratractidigestivibacter; species Paratractidigestivibacter sp. The sequence continues at coordinate 4,390 of NZ_DAWEMK010000056.1, forward strand.
GCCGCTCGACTTGGCGCCGGCGGCGTCGCGCTGGAACAGCAGCGTCCTTCCGCCCGCAACGTCGACCAGCAGGCTCTCCTCTTCCCTCTCGGAGACGGCGGGGACGCCGAGCGCGCCCGCCTCGGCACAGATGCCGCGGCCGTGGCGGGAAAGCTCTCCCCAAATTCCGCTCAGGTCGCCGAGGTCGGTCGGCAGCCCCAAGGTCTCCAGGCTTGAGCGCATCGAGGCGTTCATGAACGCCGAGCCGCCGGAGGGGCCCGTGACGAGAATCCCCGCCGGCATGCCCATGAGCGCCTCGGCGACGGAGAGCCCCGTGAGCTCCTCCGACCTCCAGACGACGTCCATGACGATGGACGAGAGCCCGCGGAACATGAACCACGAGACGTCAAGAAGGGCCACGATGTTCCAGTGCGCCCCGAGCGCGCCGATAGCCCCCGGGATGCACAGGCCCATGAGAAGCGCGTCCACAAGGAGCGCGGGACGAGAGAGATAGAGCGCGAAGGCGAGCCCGATAAACGAGAAGGCCGCGTTGGCCCACAGGAGCCAGAAGAAGCGCGAGAACCCCAGGACCTCGGCGAGCAAAGGCGCGCGGATGACCCCCGTGCCCACGGTGACGCACAGCGCGATGCCCAGGTGAAGCTGAACCGCGGCCTCATAGGCGCACGAGAGCCACCCGAGCCTCGAAGAAGCCCGGAAGACGACCATAAAGAGGTGCACGACCTGCAGGCATGCGGAAAGGAACTCCCCGACCACAATCAGCATCATACAGGGCTCGTTGAGCAGAAGCGGCGTCATCGGCGCCCACCCCCTGCCTTCACCCTGGCAACAAGCAAAAGCCTTCCCACCTCGCCTGTGAGCGAGTAGATGACGTCGCATGCGTCCAGCCGCGAGCGCAGCGCCTCGGTCCTGGGGAGCGAGGCCAGGTCCTCCTCGTCATCCGACTCCAGGTGGGCGCGCAGCTCGACCGTGCCGTCGCCCCTCTCGCCAAGGTGGTACATGAGCACAGGGCCCTCGCACTCGAGCGCCATGAACGCCACATCGTAGATGCAGTCGTACAGGACGCTCATTTGCTGTGCGGCCAGCGGCCTGTTGAGGCTCGCGATGGCGGCGCAGTCGATGCCGACGGCTCGAAGGTCGCTCGCGAGCTCGTTGGCGATGAGGCGGATGCGGTCGCGGTCGAGCTCGGGGTCGGCCGCCTCCGCGAGCACGAGCGAGCCCTTCCGCTTGCAGTAGGCGACGATCATGCGGGCCCGCTCGAGCTCGCGCAGCCTCGCGCCGGGCTCCTGGGGCAGGTTTCGCAGGACGTCGGACACCTCCCGCATGGAATCGGAGAGCGCGCGCTCGACGTCGCCCACCAGGCGAGACTCCGCCTCGAGGCCGGCCAGGAGCTCCGCCAGGTCGCGGTCGTGCTCGAGCGTGCGGCGGTCCTGCTCGAGGTCGGCCCTTCTTGCCATGAGCTGACGGCCAAGCGAGCGCATGTTCCGCATGTCGCGCGTAAGAAGCGCGCTTCCGCCGGAAAGCGGCCAGGCAAAGAAAACGTCGTCTGGGTAAGCAGGCAGCGTGAACACGTCTGGCAGCGGATGGGCCGCAAGGGCACGGGCCACCGACGGGTCGAGAGCGGCCGAGGCCTCAGTCTTGCGAAAGAGCGAGCCGTCGCGCGAGACGATCTTCAGGTCGAAGGGAAGCTTGGAGAACACCCTGGCGAACGACCTCGTGGAGGGGATGATCCCCAAATCGAGGCAGAGCTCGAGCGCGACGATGACGAGCATCCCGTAGATGAGCGAGAAGTTGAGCGTCCTTGTCCACTCCAGCCGGAAGATATAGGCCGAGCTGAGGAGGAAGCCGCCGACCGCCACCGTGGCGGAGGGCACCAGAAGGCTCCTGAGGACGCTCGTGCACGATCGCCACAGCACCGCGAAGAAACCGATGAAGCACACGGCCGTGTAGGCCAAGAAAGCCCAGTACGCGGGGCCGTAGAAATACTCGCCCACGGTACCGGGGTTCGGGGAGTCGAAGGTAAAGAAGAGCTGGTGGAGGTCGTTGGTGAGCGCGAGGGCGATGAAGAGCGCCGAGACCGACGCCACGGCCGCGCGGTGCCTTTTGCCCTTCTCGCCGAGGCCGAGGCCAGCCGAGCGGAGCGCGCAGGACAGGCACAGCGGCGGAACGAGCGCCATGGGGATGTAGTAGCAATACCACAGGTAGCGGGCCAGCTCGTTGTCGGCCGTCTTCCACTTGACCGCGACCACCAGAAGCCAGAGGGTGAGGGTCACGGCGATCGCGGCGATGCGCCGCCTGGTCGTCGGGTCGAGGCAGCGCAGGTAGGCGGCGACGCCCCAGAACGAGAACGCGATGCTGGACAGGCAGATCCAGACGGCGCGGTCGATGGGCTCATGGGCAGGCCTGGCCAAGGTCGCGACGGGCTCTTGCGGGGCGGGCCCGCCGAAGCGGGCGAAGCCGACCGCGAGCAGAAAGAAGGACGCGGCAGCAAGCGCGCACACCATGACGGCGCGGGACTTGTTCGCGCGCGTGAAGACGGTTGACGAGAAGATCGTCGACATAAAAAGCCTCCCCTCCCCTCGAGATTAGGGGAAGGGAGGCCAGCTCACAAGGACAGAGGTCCCTTTATTCGTCAAGCGAGGCCGATTGCTCGGCGGCGAGCCTAGAGGTCGGCCTGCGTGAGCGCCTTGAAGCCGGCGCCCTCAAGCGTCCAGACGGCGCGCGCGGCGGCAGCGGCGTCGGCAACCTTGAGCGCAAAGACGGCCGCCCCGTCGCGGTGGCTGAAGCAGTAGCAGTACTCGACGTCAACATCGAGTACTGCTAC
>NZ_DAWEMK010000056.1:7220-10597 GCF_052362415.1 Paratractidigestivibacter sp.
CGACGGCCGCGACCTTGACGACCTTGGCGCGGTAGCCCGCCTCGCCGAGCGCCTTCAGGGCGCGCTCGGGCTCGCCGCACACGATGCGCGCGAGACCGTACTCCTCACTGTCAGCAAGCGACAGCGCCGTCATGTTCACGCCGACGTCGGCGATCGTGCGCGCAACGGAGGCGACGCGGCCCTTCTTGTTCTCGAGGAAAACGGTGATCTGGTCGATCATGTCTTAGAGCTCCTTCCTGAGATCGACGATGCGCTTGGCCTTGCCCTCGCTGCGCGGGATGCTCTTGGGCTCCACGAGCTTGACCTTGACGCCGACCGAGAGCGCGGCCTTGAGCGCGGCGGAGATCCGCTTCTGCAGGCGGTCGATGTCGGCGATGGAGTCGAGGTCCACGTTGGGGTTCGGCTCGGCCTTGAGGGTGACGATGTCGAGGGAGCGGTGGTCGGTGTCGACCTCGATCTGGTACCAGGAGGACATCTCGGGGAACGTCTTCATGACGTCCTCGATCTGGCTCGGGAAGACGTTGACGCCGCGGATGATGAGCATGTCGTCGGTGCGGCCGTGGATGCGGTCGATGCGGCGGTGCGTGCGGCCGCAGGGGCACTCGCCGGGGATGATGCGGGTGATGTCGCGCGTGCGGTAGCGCACGACGGGCGACGCCTCGCGGTCGAGCGTGGTGATGACGAGCTCGCCCCATTCGCCGTCGGGCAGGACCTCGCCCGTCTCGGGGTTGATGATCTCGGGGTAGAAGTGGTCCTCGGCGATGTGGAGGCCCTGCTGCTCCCAGCACTCGATGGCCACGCCCGGGCCCATGGTCTCGGTGAGGCCGTAGATGTCCAGCACGCGGTAGCCGAGCTTGCGCTCGAGGTCGCGGCGGAAGTTGTCCGAGAAGGGCTCGGCGCCGTGGATGCCCGCGCGCAGGCTGAAGTCGCGGGCCGGGTCGAGGCCCATCTCGATCGCGGTGTCGGCGATGTGCATCGCGTAGGAGGGGGTGCAGGCCAAGATAGTGGGGCCCATCTCGCGCAGGATGCGGATCTGGCGCTCGGTGTTGCCGGCGCTGATGGGGATGGTGGCGCAGCCGGCGGAGATGCTGCCGTAGTGGGCGCCGAGGCCGCCGGTAAAGAGGCCGTAGCCGTAGCAGATCTGCATGACGTCGTTCTCGTCGCCGTGGGCGAAGTCGACGGCGCGCGAGAAGCACTCCCCCCAGATCTTGAGGTCGTGCTCGGTGTAAGCGCCCACGGTCGCGATGCCGGTCGTGCCCGACGACATGTGGATCTCGCGCACGTCCTTGAGCGGCACGGCGAGCATACCGTAGGGGTAGGCGTCGCGCAGGTCCTGCTTCTGCACGAACGGGATCCGCGCGACGTCGTCGAGGGACTTGACCGAGCGCGGGTCGAAGCCGGCCTCATCGAAGCTTTTCTTGTAGAACGGGATGTGCTCGTACACATCGAGCACGGTCTTTTGGATCCCCTCGAGCTGGATCTGCTCGATCCGCTCGCGCGAGGCGTGGAGTATGTCTGCGTCGGCCGCCATCGGCGCCCCTCCTTATGGTCTGTCTGCAATAAAAAAGAAGGTAACGCAGCAAGAAGCGCGTCAGCCGCGGCGCGCGGCCTCCAGTCGGCGCACGGCGCGCTTGACCGCGTCAATGGCTTCGTCGACGCGATCGGCCGCATCGGACATCTCTTTCTGGACGAGGATGTCCGCGATCGCGTTGTCGCAGGCGATGTCGAAAAACGCGTTCCAGCGGTTGACCTCGGCCGTGAGCGCCGCGATGCCCGCGACCCCGCGACAATCCCCGAGCGCGTCGCAGAACCTCGCGAGCGCGACGCGGGCGCCTGTCAGCGCATGGTTGGCGTCCCCCAGCCGCGAGTGCTTGACCACGCTGGTCAGGAGGCCGCCGCCGAGGATGTCCACGACGCCCCATCGCTTGGCGGAGTCAAGCGAGTCCGCCGCGTCCTCGAGCGCCTCGAGGGCTTCTTTGCCCGCTCGGATGGCCTCTTCGTACATCGCTTCCTCCAATGGCGCGGATTTAGGCAGGGGTAGTATCCCGCATCGCCCCCGACGCGCTGGGAAACCCGTGTCCGCCTTGGGCGCCGCCTGTGACGGATGCCGAGTTGTAAGCGCTCGTTTACCCGCGAATTCGTGCCGGTAGCCACGGCTTCGTTGGATTACTCTATTCCCCGTGCGAATTATTGAGGCGCGGCGAAACCCCGTCTCGTTTGCCACGCCCAATATACTAAAGAGAGGAACGCCCATGCTCAGGATCGGACTGCTCACCTCCGGCGGCGATTGCCAGGCGCTCAATGCCACCATGCGCGGCATCGTGAAGACCATCCTCAACAACTCAAAGGACAAGGTCGAGATCTACGGCTTCGAGGACGGCTACCAGGGCCTCATCTACGGCCGCTACCGCGAGATGAACTGGGGGGACTTCTCGGGCGTGCTCACGCAGGGCGGCACCATCCTCGGCACCTCGCGCACGCCGTTCAAGCTGCTCGACGAGCCCGGCGCCGACGGCGTGAAGAAGGTCCCCGCCATGGTCGAGACTTACCGCAAGCTCAAGCTCGACTGCCTCTTTATGCTCGGCGGCAACGGCTCGACCAAGACCGCGAACCGCCTGCGCGAGGAGGGCCTGAACATCATCGCCCTGCCCAAGACCATCGACAACGACACCTACGGCACCGACATGACCTTCGGCTTCACCTCGGCCATCGACGTCGCGACCCGCTGCATCGACGACATCCACACGACGGCGAGCTCGCACGGCCGCGTCTTCGTCATCGAGATCATGGGCCACAAGGTCGGCTGGATCCCGCTGTACTCGGGTGTCGCCGGCGGCGCGGACGTCATCCTCATCCCCGAGATCCCCTACGACATGGACAACGTGGTCAAGGCCATCGAGCGCCGGGAAAAGAAGGGCGGTCGCTTCGCCATCGTGGTCGTCGCCGAGGGTGCGATCTCGCGCGAGGAGGCGGCCATGAAGAAGAAGGACTACAAGGCCAAGGTCGCCGCCCGCGTGAAGCCGTCGGTGGCCTACGACATCGCCGAGGAGATCGCCGCCCGCACCGGCCGCGAGGTCCGCGTCGCGGTGCCCGGCCACACTCAGCGCGGTGGCCAGCCCGACGCACAGGACAGGATCTTCGCCACGCAGTGCGGCATCGAGGCCGCGCGCGGCTGCCTCGAGGGCCAGTTCGGCTATATGATCGCCCAGGTCGAGGGCAAGATGTGCCGCGTGCCCCTGGAGGAGGTCGCCGGCAAGCTCAAGTACGTCGACCCCCAGGGCGACCTCGTGCGCGAGGCGAAGCTCCTCGGCATCAGCTTCGGCGACGAGTAGCGGGCGCTCGCGTCCCCGCCGCCCATAGGTATAAGAGAAGCGGCG
>NZ_DAWEMK010000057.1:0-2041 GCF_052362415.1 Paratractidigestivibacter sp.
GCTCCATGACGTCGCGGAACACGTTCGCGGCGGAGTCTGACGCGAGGTACGGGATGCCGTTCAGGCCAACGTAGACGAGCACCTGCGGATCTTCGGCGTTCGCGAATCCGCACAACGAGGCGACGAAGTGGGCCTCTTTGTAGCCGCCGTTCTCGTCGGCCTGCTCACCGGTGCCGGTCTTGCCGGCGATGTCGTAGCCCCCGATGGCGCCGTTGACGCCGGTGCCGTCGGTCATGACGGCGCGCATCATCTCGGTCTCCGTGTCGGCGGTCTGCTTGCTTATGATGCGTTCGCCGACCGGCCAGTCGACCTCATCGCCGCCCTTGGACACAAGGAAATGCGGCGTTGTGGGGACTCCGTCGTTGGCGACGGCGCCGAACGCGCGGACGATCTGGACGAGCGGGATGGCGAGCGACTGGCCGAACGCCATGGAGCCCGCGGTCGAGCCGTCGTAGTCGTCGTAGCCCCTGACGATTCCCGCCGCCTCGCCGGGGAAGTCGATGCCCGTTTTTTGGCCGATGCCGAATTTCTGGACCCCGTCGGCGAAATTCTTCGAGCCGATGACGTTCTGCACGTAGTAGGCCATGGCGACGTTGGAGGACTTGGCCAGCGCCTGCTCGACCGTCATGTCCTCGGAGTAGTCGCGGTTGTCGTCGTCGTGCACGACGTCGTCGCCGACGAGGACCTCGGCGGGGATGTTGAAGGTGGTGTCCTTGGTGAGGGTCCCGGTCTCGAGGCCGATGGAGGTCGTGAGGACCTTGAAGACCGAGCCGGGCTCGAACGAGTCGCTCACGAGCTTGAGGTTGAGCGCCGAGGCGTCGGCGAGGTTCGAGAAGTCGGGCAGCGGGGTCGAGGCAGCGGCGTAGACCTCGCCGGTCTTCGGGTCGGTAACCATGACCGAGCCCGACTCCGCCTCGTAGGTCTTGGCCCCCTCCGAGATGATGGACTCGCACTCCTCCTGCAGGTCGATGTCGATGGAGAGCACGATGTCGGTGCCGTTGCGCGCCGCGATGGTGTCCGACACGCCGCCGGCGATGGGCGTGCCGTTGCGGCTCGCCTCGTAGACGCGCTGGCCATCACTGCCCTTGAGGACGTCGTCGTAGTAGTACTCGAGGCCCGAGAGCGCGGCGCCGTCTTGGTTCACATAACCGAGGATCTGAGCGCAGGTCGTCCCGTAGGGGTAGACGCGCTTGGTGTTCGACTCGTAGTAGACGCCCGAGAGGCCCTTGTCCGAGAGCTCCTGCGCCACCTGGTCAGCCTTCGAGACGTCGACGCGCTTCGAGAGGTACGCGTAGCGGGTGCCCGTGCGGGTCAGCGCCTCCAGATAGGTATCGCGGTCGCCGCCGAGGACCTCGACGAGCACGTCCGCGATGTCGTCCGCGGCGCCGTCGGTCGTCTGGGAGGTCTTGCCCTTCTCGTTCTTGACGGTCTTCATGACCGTCGTCGGGTCGCAGACGATGTCCTTGCAGTCGACGCTGATGGCAAGGACGTTGCCGTTGCGGTCGTAGATGGTGCCGCGCTTGGCGTTCAGGGTGACGACGTTCGTCCGGCGGTCCTCGGCACGCTTGGCGAGCCTGGGCCCGTCGACGACCTGGATGTAGACGAGCCGGAGGAACACGATGACGAAGGCCGCGGCGGCCAGGGCGATGAGTATGCGCATCCTCCCCTCGCCCGTCCCCATATTGGGGCCGTCCGAGGTTCTTCTGCCGTAACGCGAACGCGAGGCCTCGTCATACGAGGCCTCGGGGGCGCGCGACCCGCTTTCGCGGCGATATGAACCGTTATCTCTTCTCACAAGGAAGAAGTCTACGACAGGGAACCGTCCGCGACGGCCGCGTCCGCAGACTGCGCAGCATCACCAAAAGCCGTCGCGGCCTGCTGGGAGCCGTCGGCGGAGCCGAGGGCCGCCTCGATCGCGGACGCGATCCCGGAGGCGTCGGTGTCGTTGGGGTCGCCGGAACGCTCCGCCGCGGCGGAGGCCTCCTGCTGCTGGGCGGCGGCTGCCGCCGACTCGGCCTGGGCCTGCTGCTCGGCTGCGGCC
>NZ_DAWEMK010000057.1:2051-5767 GCF_052362415.1 Paratractidigestivibacter sp.
GGGCGGCCTGAGCGGCCTCCTGCTCGGCGCGCTCGGCCTCCGCCGCGGCTCCGACCTTGACGGTCATCGCGTCGTTGGAGAGCGACATCCCGTAGTTCTGGGTGGCGATGCGCGAGATCCGGGAGTTGCTGGAAAGAACGGCGCGCTCGATCTTGAGGTCGTCGTTCAGGTTCTTGGCGTCGGTGACCTCCGAGCGCAGGCTGGAGTTGGCTGCCAGCGCGGAGACCGCGGCGGAGCTCAGGCCCACGCGGACGAGGCCGAGGGTGATGATGGCCGCGGCGATGATGAGCACATGACAGACGCTCGCCACGAACTCGTGGGAAACCCCGCGGCGGGCGCGGGCGTCGAGGCCTCCGCCGGGAAGCACCTCGAACGAGGTCTCCCGCGACCGCTCCTCGAGGGCCCCCGCCCCCGCGTAGTTCATGTTGAGAGCCTCGGAGCCCTGGTACCTCATGACGTCCTCGTGACAATCTGCGGAAGATCCGCTGCGCATCCAATAGTGGGCAGGAAGCTGGGAACTTGAGGGTCACCTGACGGTTAACCCTCAAGTTCAGATTGAGCGTTCCTTAAGAATTGGCTAATAGTTGGTTGACAGTGTGTTGGTGCTTCATTGGTGGTGCGTTTAAGCTGCGTTTTTGGTTCGTTCTTGCTTCGTTTGTGGTATGCATGCGGCCTTGCGGCCGGGTGCGCCTTGGTTGTCTCCCCCCCCGTTTACGCGACGTCGAGCTTGACCGCCACGCGCGTGAGGGCGCTTCGCGACCTTGGGTTGGCCGCGACCTCCTCGTCCGAGGCGACGAGGGGCTTGCGGGTCCTGACCTTGAGTATCGGCACGTTCCCGCAGACACAGACGGGGAGATCGGGAGGGCAGGTGCAACCCCTCGAGAGCTCTGTGAATATGTGCTTGACGATGCGGTCCTCAAGCGAGTGGTAGGCGATGACGCAGATCCGGCCGCCCGGGTTCGCCCACCGGACCGCCGCCCGAAGGCCGCGATCGAGGACGTCGAGCTCGTGGTTGACCTCGATGCGCAGGGCCTGGAAGGTCTTGCGCGCGGGATGCCCGCCGGAGCGCCTGGCCGCGGCGGGGATGCCGCGCTTGATGACCTCCACGAGTTGGAGGGTGGTCTCGATGGGGGCCTTGGCCCTCTCTTCCACCACCTTCCGGGCGATGCGGGCGGCGTACTTCTCGTCGCCGTACAGGCGCAGGATTCGGGTGAGGTCGGCTTCGTTGTAGTGGTTTATGACCTCGGCTGCGGTTAGGGTGTTGTTCCCCGGATCCATGCGCATATCTAAGGGGGCGTCCTCGTGATACGAGAAACCCCGCTCGGGAATATCGAGTTGCGGGCTGCTCACGCCCAAGTCAAAGAGGAAGCAGTCGACCCCGGGCACCTCCGCCTGGACAAGGAGCTCGTCCAGGTCTCCGAAATTGCCCTTGAGGAACTTGTGCTCCGCGCCGGGGACCTCGCGCGAGAAGCGCTCGGCCGCGGCCGCGAGGGCCATATCGTCCTGGTCGATGCCGATCGAGAGCCCTTCCGGGGCGATCCTCTTCGCGAGCTCCACCGAGTGTCCGGCGCCGCCGAGCGTGCAGTCGCACACGACGTCGCCCGGCTTCGGGTCGAGCTCGCGGAGAACCTCTTGCAACATCACGGGTACGTGCTGATATCCAGTTGTCAAGATCTCCACCCCCTTAGCCGAAGAGAAGCTCGTCAAGATCGTCGTCGAACGCATCCTGCTGGGCGTTCCAAGCGCCGGTGTTCCAGACCTCGAAGTGGTCGTCGGCACCGACGATGGTCACGTCGTCCGTCAGGCCGAGCCGCTTGCGCGTATCGGGCTTGCGGATGTCGAGCTTACCGAGGGCAACGCGGCCCGCAGAGTCCACATCCACCGATACGGCGCGCCCGGTGAGGCCCTTCTTCAGACGCACGTCGTCAGAATTGCGCGAGTCGAAGCTCTTCCCGTCCCTCTCGAACAGAGAGTTGATCCAAGCCTCGAACCCCTGGGGAGTGTAGCCGTACACGCTCTCCTTCATTGGCACAAGGTATAAGGTCTTGGAGTCGCCCTCGAGCATCTCCTTGCGGAACGCTGCGGGCAGGGTGACGCGCGCCTTCGAATCAACCGACATCGGAAAAGACCCGACGAGCATGTCACCCTCCTCTCGAGACCAGAGACCATGAGCCCCCGACTGGAGCGTGTGAATACTATAGGGCATACCCGACACTTAGCGACACCAAAAAACACCGTTCAACACAAAGTCGTTCTTGAACGGTGTTTTCGGCTTCGGCGAGCAGGCTCCGGCCCAAGATATTGGGCCGGGAACAGGTGTTTCCACCATTCGCCGACGCATGTCGCTCCAGTAATATGTAGACGATGTGAATCCGCAGGCCAGAGGCGGTGTTTAAAAGAATTCGCAGGTCAGGGGCAGTACCTCAACCTGCGAAGGCACTCTATTCGTGATGCGCGCGGGGATGGGCGTCGAGGTAGACGCGGCGGATGTGAGAGCGGTCCAGATGGGTGTAGAGCTGCGTGGTCGATATGCTCGCATGCCCCAGGAGTTCCTGCACGACGCGCAGGTCGGCCCCGCCCTCGAGGAGGTGGGTGGCGAAGGAGTGTCGCAAAGTGTGGGGGTGGAGACCGTCGATGCCCGCGACGCGCCCATAGCGCTCGACGATCGCGTGGATCGACTGGCGGGATATGCGGTCGCCGCGGACGTTGAGGAACACGGCGGAGGTGGGGCGCCGTCCCACAAGCTCGCCCCTCCCCTCCCTCAAATAGGTCCCGAGGGCGCGGGCGGCGGCTCCGATGATGGGCACGACGCGCTCCTTCGCCCCCTTGCCGAAGACGCGCAGGACCTCCTCGCCGAGGAACACGTCACGCTCATCGAGCCCCACGAGCTCGCTCACGCGAAGGCCGCAGCCGTAGAGCACCTCGAGCGCCGCGTGGTCGCGGAGCCCCGCAGCGGAGTTCGGGAACGGCTGGTCGAGCAGCTTCGCCGCCTGCTCCTGCGAGATCACGTCCGGCAGGCGCGAGGGCTTGGCGGGCAACGGGAGGTCGGCGGTGGGGCACGAAGAAGCGATCCCCTCGCGGAACATGAAGCGATGGAAGCCTTTGACCGCCGAGACCCCCCTCTCGACGGAGGAGGCGGCGAGGCCCAGGTCGCAAAGCGCCCCCACGTAGTCTTCTACGAGGGGGCGCCCCACCTCGTCGGGCTCGGTCACGCCGGAGCCCGCGAGGTAATCGATGTATCTGTTGAGGTCGCGGCCATAGGCCTCGATGGTATTGCTCGAGCTGCCGCGCTCGACGCGAAGATACCCAAGGTACTCCTCGCGCGCAGCGGCAAGGTCCATCGTCGGGCCCATGGCCGCGGTCTCGCGCTACTCCGCGACGACGTCGTGGCGGTCGATGCCCTCGTGGTGGGCGATCGAGGCGCGCACGAACTCGCGGAACAGCGGGGCGGGCTTGGTCGGACGGCTCTTGAACTCAGGGTGTGCCTGGGACGCCACGAACCAGGGGTGAACGTCCTCGGGGAGCTCGACCATCTCGACGAGGCGGTCGTCGGGCGAGAGGCCCGAGATCCTGAGGCCGGCGGAGGTCAGCTGGTCGCGGAACGCGTTGTTGACCTCGTAACGGTGGCGGTGGCGCTCATAGACGAGGCTCTCGCCGTAGGCCTCCTCGGCCAGGGTGCCCGGCTGGACCTTGCAGGGGTAGGCGCCCAGGCGCAT
>NZ_DAWEMK010000057.1:5777-9529 GCF_052362415.1 Paratractidigestivibacter sp.
TCCTCCTGGTCGGGCATGATGTCGATGACGGGGTACTTGCAGTCGGGCTCGAACTCGGCCGACGTCGCGCCCTCCATGCCGCAGACGTTGCGGGCGAACTCACAGACCGCGACCTGCAGGCCGAGGCAGACGCCGAGGTAGGGAACCTTGAGGGTGCGGGCACGGTGGGCAGCGGCGATCTTTCCCTCGATACCGCGCAGGCCGAAGCCGCCGGGCACGAGGATGCCGTCGGAGTCGCCGAGGATCTGGTCGATGTTCGTCTCGTCGAGCTCCTCGCCGTCGACGAGCTCGATGTTGACATGGCGGCCGAAGGCGACGCCGGAGTGGTGGAGCGCCTCGATGATGGAGAGGTAGGCATCGGGCAGCGCGGTGTACTTGCCGACGACCGAGATCTTGGTCACGTCGGTCTTCGCGTTGGCGGCGTGCATGCGGCTCGTGAAGTCGTACCAGCCGCTCATGTCGCTCGTGCGCGGGTCGAGGCCGAGGCGCTCGCAGACCTTGGTGTCGAAGCCCTGCTCGGCGAGGTGCGCCGGGACGTCGTAGATGGACTTGCAGTCGGAGTTCTCGAAGACGCAGGTGGGGTCGACGTCGCAGAAGCTGGCGATCTTTGCGCGGATGTCCGCGTCGACCTCGTGGTCGGAGCGGCAGACGATGAAGTCGGGCTGCAGGCCCATGGAGCGCAGCTCGCGCACGGAGTGCTGGGTCGGCTTGGTCTTGACCTCGTGGGCGGCGGCGATGTAAGGCACCAGGCTCACGTGGATGAGGACGCAGTCGGCGAGGCCCTTCTCTTTGCGGAACTGGCGGATGGCCTCGACGAACGCCTGGCCCTCGATGTCGCCGATGGTGCCGCCGAGCTCGGTGATCACGACGTCGGCGCCGGTCTGCTCCTCGATGCGGAAGAACCGGTCCTTGATGGCGTTGGTCACGTGCGGGACGACCTGGACGGTGCCGCCGAGGAAGTCTCCCTGGCGCTCGCGGGCGATGAGGCTCTGGTAGATGGCGCCGGTGGTGAAGTTGGAACCGCGGGTGAGGTTCTCGTCGATGAAGCGCTCGTAGTGGCCGAGGTCGAGATCGGTCTCCTTGCCGTCCTCGGTGACGAAGACCTCGCCGTGCTGGAACGGGCTCATCGTGCCGGGGTCAACATTCAGGTAGGGATCGGCCTTCTGCATCATGACCTTGTAGCCGCGGGACTTGAGCAGGCGGCCGAGCGAGGCGGCCGTGATGCCCTTGCCGAGGGACGATACGACGCCGCCGGTCACGAAGATGTGCTTTGTCATGTTGGGGGGACCTCCCGTAGTCCGAGTGGGTGTCACTTCTTCTACGGGTTTTTAGTCTACGCCCGCTCAGATACCGATGAGGGCGTGAATCTTGCCGCTCACCGAGTCGTAACAACTTCAGGGCGCGGGCTCCGCGCCGATGGACCGCCGTAGCAGCCCCTCTTTATAAAGTAATTCCGGCGGCAGGCCCCTCCTCCATAGAGAGACCTGCCGCCGGAAAAGACGTCGCCGCTTCGGGCGTCGCCTGGATGGTTTGGCGGCTACCGGTACTGCTGAAGCGTCGGGACCGAGCTCACGGCGAGCTCGCCGCTCACGCTGGCCGGCAGCACGACATCGTAGGAGATCGTGGCGGGCTGGCCGGGATAGAGCGGGTTGGACGGGCGCGGCCACACGGGGTCGCCGGAGACGTCCTGGGTGTAGGTCACCTGCAGGCCGCGGTACTCGGTCGTCGAGAAGCTCGCCCCGTTGCTCGCCTGGAGGTTCTGGATGGTCCCTCCCGCGGGCGCATAGAGGTAGATGAACGGCTCGTAGTAACCCGAGGACTTGTCGATGCCGCCGAGGATGTAGTCCCCGCCGGTCGCGAGCTCGTCCTGCGTGAGGTAATTCTCGAGCGTCGTGGTCACATGGTAGGTACGGGTGCCGTCCGCGGCCTTCTGGACATCGCCGACCTGGGTGCTCATGCCGAACCACCAGCCGATCTTGGAACCGAACCAGATGTTAGCGAAGACCCCGAGGGTGGGCTGCTGCTGCGTCGAGGCGTCGAGCGTGCCGGTGACGCCCATCTTTTCCATGGCGGACTGCTCGTTCGAGTCGGCCATCCAGATCAGGACTTCGCGGTCCTTGGCTCCGTCCATGAGCACGGTCGCGAGCTTGGACAGGGTATCCGAGTTGAAGTTACCGAGCACCTGGTCGAAGGTGAGCTTCGCCGCCTCAGCGAAGAGCGCGTCGGTGATGTCGCCGCCAAGGGCCATGTTGTCGCCCGCCGAGAGGTACTTCCAGTACAGGTCGTGCTCGAGCACCTTGGTCGCGTTCGTGCCATCGAGCTCGGTACCGTCCGACAGCGTGACCGAGGTCCCGAGGGCGGCCAGCATGCGCTGGACGACGCTCGGGGTGATGGACACGACGCCGTCGAGGTGGCCGCCGTTGCGCTCCTCATATGAGGCCGCCCAGATCCCGCCGACACGCGAGAAATCGGGATTGAAGCTGTTGTCCCAGGAATAGCGCGTGTAGTCGTAGAAGAGCGCATGCTCCTCGTCCGTGATGCCGGCGGAGGAGGGGGTGTCCTCGTTCAGCACGTCATAGACCTTGGCAAAGTCGCCGAGCGAGATGTGCCCATTGCTGATCGAGAGCGTTCCGACCGAGCCGGGGAAGCCGTCGGAGGCGCGCAGCTCCGCGGTGTTCTGCGCAGCGAGCATGTAGGTGCGATCGCCGTTTGCGCCGAGCAGGTTTCCGGCGACGGGGGCGAGCGTCGCCGCGGACTGGAACATGTCGTTCACGCCGTCGAGCTTCTCTCGAGCGGGCTGGATCATCGACTGGAGCTTCTCGATGTGCATCTCGGGCAGGGAGTCCAGGGAGTCGGTGCACCGCTGCATCACGGGAGCCGTTTGCTCGACCGCGGAAAGAAGCCCGCTCAGCGACTGCACATCGATGGTGCCGTCGCTGACGAGCGAGTCGACGGGGGTCTGCGCGAGGGCGTCTGTCAGGGGAACGAGGGCGTTGGTCGAGGCGTCCTGGAGCACAGAGGCGACGGTCCGCACGGCGCTCACGTCGCCGCCGACGACGGGAAGCGCGCTCGCGAACGACCAAAGCGGAGACTGCAGCGACCCGTTCATCTGGGCCGCGACGTTCTGGAGCTCCTGCGCCGAGGCGGAGGCGGCGGCAAAATCCTGCGACTCGATCGCCGACTGGACGGCGTTGACCTCGGAGAGCGCCGAGGACGCTTGGGTCTTGAGGCCGGAAGCCGAGCTCGCGAGCGCGGCTGCGCCGGCGGCCGAGAGAACCACGAGCACGCCGACGACGCCGAGGGCTATCTTGAGGCCTCTGTGCTTGTGACGACGGTGCTTGTGGCGGATGAGCTGGTCATCAGAGCCGGAGCCGACGGGAAAGTCGACATAGACGGGGGTCGAGTGCGGAGCGGGCTCCGAGTAAGGGTTGGGGCCAGAGAAAGGCTCAGGGCCGAAGCCGTCGTTACCGTTGTCGGACGAGGGGTTGTTGCCGAGCTCGTCAGAGGGCATCGCCCCGTCGACGGGCTCGGAGTTCTTGAAGTGCTTTGCCATGCGGCTCCAATCACAGAGCAGGCGAACGCGGATACATATTCTTTGGATTATAGAGCAGCGGCGCAATGCACCCATAAAGTGCATACCCCCTCCCCGGGCGGTTATCGAGCGGGATGCGTCGCCGATCGCCCGCGCCGCCGATTCCGCGGCACAAAGAAAGGCGGGCGCCGGTGAGGCGCCCGCCCTGAGGTGGGGGCTC
>NZ_DAWEMK010000057.1:9539-10414 GCF_052362415.1 Paratractidigestivibacter sp.
CTCTGTGCTTGTGCGCTACACCCAGAAGAGCATGGAGTTGTAGCTCGGAACGGGCCAATAGTCGTCGGCGACGATGGTCTCCATCTCGTCCACGGCGGCGCGCAGGATGTCCATCGCGGGGATGACGGAGTCGCGGTAGGCGTCGCACTCCTCCTGCGGGTCCTCGATGTCGCGGGCGTCGGAGTTCTTGGACTCCAGGTCGGCCACGGCATCGTAGATGGCGTCGATGCCGCCGGTGAGCTCGCTGACGAGCTCGCGCTCGGCGCGAGCCTCGATGCCGAGCTCGGCCTTGGTGGCCACGCTGCCGGCGATGCTGCTGCTGTACTCCGAGATCGCGGGCAGGTACATGCGCTTGGCCATGTCGACCATGGTGTTGGCCTCGATGTTGAGCAGCTTGGCATACTGCTCGGCCTTCGAGACGTAGCGCGCGTGGACCTCGGCCTCGTTGAGGACGCCATACTTGGAGAAGAACTCGATGTTCTCGGGCTTGATCATCTGCGGCAGGGCGTCGGGCGTGGTCTTGAAGTTGGGCAGGCCGCGGCGCTCGGCCTCCTTCTCCCAGTCCTCGGAGTAGCCGTTGCCCTCGAAGATGATGCGGTGGTGGGCCTTGAGGGTCTTCTTGACCCAGTCGAGCGCGGCGGCGGTGAACTCGTCGCCCTCCTTGCCCTCCATGAGGCTCGCGAACTCGTCGCACTCCTCGGCCACGGCGGTGTTCAGCACGACGTTCGGGTCCGAGAGGTTCTGCTGCGAGCCGCACATGCGGAACTCGAACTTGTTGCCGGTGAAGGCGAAGGGAGAGGTGCGGTTGCGGTCCGTGTTGTCCTGGAGCACGTCGGGCAGCATCGGGACGCCCAGGTCCATGCGGGTCTTGCCGT
>NZ_DAWEMK010000058.1:0-4496 GCF_052362415.1 Paratractidigestivibacter sp.
CCGACACAGAGAGGGGCGATGCCTGATGGCGCGCGTCTATGCTGGTCTTTCCGGCGGCGTCGACTCCGCGCTCGCTTGCGCGCTGCTGTGCGAGGCGGGCCACGACGTGACCGCCGTCTATATGCGCAACTGGTCGCGCGACCTGCCCGGCTTCAAGTGCGCCTGGGCGGACGACCTCGCCGACGCCGAGCGCGTGGCGGTGAGCCTGGGCATCGACCTCGAGGTCTGGGACTGCGAGGCCGAATACAAGGCGACCGTCGTCGACTACCTCGTCGACGCTTATGCGCACGGCCTCACGCCGAACCCCGACGTCATGTGCAACCAGACCATCAAGTTCGGCACCTTCGCCCAGAAGGCGTTCGCCGCGGGCGCCGGCTATGTGGCCACAGGCCACTACGGGCGCGTGAAGAAGGCCGCGGACGGGCGAACCCACCTCCTCCGCGCCGCCGACGAGCACAAGGACCAGACGTACTTCCTGTGGCGCGTGGGCGAGGACGTGCTCGCGCGCACGCTCTTCCCCATAGGCGACATTCAGAACAAAGCCGAGGTCAGGCGCATGGTCGCCGAGCGCGGCCTCGGGCTCGAGCGCAAACCCGACTCCGACGGGATCTGCTTCGTGGGCCCTGTGGGTATCCGGACCTTCCTGCTCGACACGCTCGAGCGCCGAGCGGGGGACATCGTCGAGTTGGAGACCGGCCGCGTCCTCGGGCACCACGACGGCGCGTTCCTCTATACCGTCGGCCAGCGTCGCGGCCTCGACCTGGGCGGCGGTCCCGCGCGCTACGTCGTGCGGACCGACGCCCAGACGAACACCGTCTACGTGACGGCGGACCGCATGAGCCCGGCGCTCTTCACTTCGGAGCTCAAGCTCGCCGACTGCCGATGGATCTCCGGTGAGGCCCCGGCGGCGGGGGATTACGTCGTGCGCACGCGTCACACGGGCGAGCTCGTGCCGTGCGAGCTGGAGGTCACCGGTTGCGGCGGCGCGGGCGATGGCGGTCCCGGCCCGGCAGGCGGCAGCGACTTCGCGGCTACCGCGGACAAGAAGGCCGCCTGCGCGACCGTGCGCTTCGCCGCTCCGCAGCGCCGCGTGGCCCCCGGCCAGTCCGCCGTCATCTACGACGGCCTCGAGTGCCTGGGCGGCGGCATCATCCAGCCGTAAGGGCTGCTTTGCGCTGGGGTTTCTTGCTCGTTCTTGGGTTGCCGTAACGTGGGGGCTCGGGGCCCGTGACGGTGCCCCTCGCCCCCGGCAAAGCACCCGTTGAGCGCAGGCCCGATGAACGGGTATAAGCGGTAACGAACGGGAGCAAAGCCCTCCTGTTGGGTAGTTTCAAAGTGGGCAAGGCCCAGAGATCAGCCACCGGCCAGGGTGGCTGATTTCCGTTTAAGGCCTCATCATTGGTCTCGTCGGTGTACAAATGGGTTGAGCCGTTACAGCAAGACCCGCATCCCGACCTGAAGCCTGGAGGTGCCCTATGTATTGCATCAACTGTGGACACGAGCTCGAGGAAGGCGCGGTGTTGCGGCGCCCGGCAAGACATCCCCGCAGGCCCCGCGCCGGATCCCTCGGAGCAGCAACCGGAGGCTTCCGCCGCCGACCAGACGGTCGCGTATGCCCGGCCGTCGGCTGCACCGCAAGCGGCCCCGGCGCCGTATGCTGAGGCCGTCCAAGGTTACCCGTCCGCCCAGGGTGCCGTCCCCGCTCCCGCCGCCCAACCCGCCCCGCGCCGGTCCGGTCCGAGCGTCGGCACCATCGTCGCCGTGGTCGTCGCCGCGATCGCCGTCATGGGCATCGCCGCCTTCGCGTTCTTCATGGTCTCCGATAAGGCCCCCGACCAGGCGCAGACCTCGGAGCAGACCCAGCCTTCCGGCTCTCAGGGCGGGTCCGGGGTGACCGTCACCAGCAAGCCGACGGCGGGGAAGTCCGATTCCGGCGCGAAGCAGGACTCCGACTCGAAGTCCAAGGACGAAAAGTCCAAGGACAAGGATTCCGGCTCCGATGACCAGGTCAGCCCCATCGAGGCCGCAAAGAAGTGCGTGACCACCGGTTCCGGCAAGCAAACCTACTCGAATCCCCGCTTCGGGTACTCCGTGACCCTGCCGTCGACCTACGAGCTCATCGACGCGTCCGCCAACGGCGACGGCGTGACCTTCCGCGAGTCGTCCACCGGCATCGAGGTCCGCACGTGGGGCGGCAGCAACGCCTCCGGCCAGACCCTCCAGTCGGTTCTCGACTCCTACACCTCCGCGCACAACGTCGACTACAAGGCGACGGGGAAGACCTGGGTCGTCGCCTCCTGGAAGGAGAACGGCAACGAGTACTACGCGAAGCAGTACGTGGGGAGCAACTACGTCAACGGCATCGAGTTCGGCTACCCGCGCACCTCGGCGGACGCCGGCTCCGCGGTCATCGAGGCCTATATCAACGACTACCACCCCGGCGATCTCTAGGCCCTCGCGTCCTGCCGGAAGGTAGCCCTCATGCCCTTCTTTGCGTGTCTGCTCCCTTCGTTGAAGCCGCGCCCGTGCCGAGGGCCCCGCGCCGCGCTGGGGTAAAATAATCGGACTGCCGGCCCGCGCCGGCCACGGGGCCGCATCCCGGCCCCAGCCCCATACCCGCATCAGAGAGGCCATCCGTGGCAGACGAGCTCAAGAAGCCAAAGAAAAAAGTCGCCCTCAAGGTAAGCGGTGCCGCCACATCAAAGGCGGCCGCCGAGGACGCCGAGGCGGACAAGGAATCGATGGGCCAGGTGCGCAAGAGCCTGGTTTTCCTCGCGGGTGTCGTCATCGTATACATCGCCTACCTGGTGTTCTCCGGACAGTTCGACGAGTTCATCACCTCGCTTACGGGCGTCGACCTCGGCTGGATCGTCGCCGGCGTCGTCTGCTTCCTCTTCTACTACGTGTTCGGCGTGCTCGCCTACGTGCTCTCCGTCATCGCCGACCCCGACTCGCCGGTGGGCATCCGCGACCTCATGAGCGTCGAGGCTTCGGGCGTCTTCTTCATGCGCCTCACGCCCAACGGCGCGGCCGCGCCCCCGGCGCAGATCTACCGGCTCACGCGCGCCGGCCTCTCCGTCGGCCAGGCGAGCGCCCTCAACTTCACGCGCTTCGTCCTCTACGAGGCGGGCGAGGGCGTCTTTGCCGCCATCATGCTGCTGTTCTGCGGCGGCTACTTCTATGAGCAGTTCGGCGACGTCACCCTCATCGGCGTCTTCCTCTTCGGCTTCAAGGTCGTCCAGGTGGGCGCGGTCCTCTTCCTGTGCCTGTTCCCCCGGCCGGTCACGGCTATCGGCAACTGGGCCCTGCGCCTGGCCAATCGTCACGGCTGGATTAAGGACGACAAGTACAAGAAGTACTACGAGGTCGTGAACACGCAGGTCGCCGAGTTCTCCGCCGCCTTCAAGGGCGCGTCCAAGAACGTTGGCGAGATGTGCGCCACGATGATCGTCACCCTCTGCCAGCTCGGCTGCATGTACGCGCTGCCGTACTTCGTGCTCCGCGCGTTCGGCGAGCCGGCGGACCTCATGATCTGCCTCGCGTCCGGCTCCATGCTCGAGCTCCTGATCAACGCGATCCCGCTGCCGGGCGGCACCGGCGGCGCCGAGGTCGGCTTCGCGTACCTCTTTAAGGGGATGTTCGGCCAGCACCTCGCCGCCGGCTTCGTGATCTGGCGCGCGGTAGAGTACCTGCTCCCCGTCCTCATCGCCGCGCCGTGCATGGGCATGCGCTCGAACAGCGGCATCTCTATCAACCGCCGCTGGCATGGGGTCTGGGACCGCTTCACGGGCGGCATCAACGGCTTCATCGAGACCGGTTCCTTCAAGTCCGGCGCGTCCAAGTCCGGTGCCCGCGCCCCCAAGGGCGGCGTGACCGTGAAGCCCAAGGCGAAGCGCAAGCCCGCCGCTCCCGCAGTCTCGGGCGCCACCGTGACCACCCGCGGCACGAAGACCGTCGTCAAGTCCTCCGCCCCCGCCCCGAAGGTGGACATCGAGGCGAAGATCGCCGCCGGCAAAGCCGCCGCCAAGTCCCCCAACACCAACACCCGGTGACAGTCATTGCGTGCAGCTTTCTGTGACACCCATCATCCGTTGCCACCCATCACTGGGTGACAGTCATTGGCTGCAGCTTCCTGGGACACACATTATCGGGGACAGTCACTAAGAACTGCATTGTTTGACATACGCTGCAGGAACGGGTGCGGATCAGGGCTATCACGGCCCGATTCGCGCCCGCGTTTTTTGGTGGGGGAGAGGGATGCTCGGTCGGTGAACTGTGCCACGTTGAGTCTATCTCGGCATTTACCCAAACAAAAAACAGGCCAGAAGCTTTTGGCCTCCGACCTGCGAATTTACTGGTGGCGGGGAAGGGAATCGAACCCCTGACACGGGGATTTTCAGTCCCCTGCTCTACCAACTGAGCTACCCAGCCGAATGTGTGCGGGGATTAATATAACAAAAGAATTCGCGATTGCAAAGAACTTTTTTAGAAAAAAG
>NZ_DAWEMK010000058.1:4506-10367 GCF_052362415.1 Paratractidigestivibacter sp.
AAAAAGCTCGGAAGAGATTATCCACCCGTTCTCGGGCTGGTTTCCCGTGTGGCGCCCGCCCTTATTTCCGCTTGCCATGCGGCGAGCAATCGGGCACCAGAATCGGCCGCCGCGAGCGCACCGCTCCCTCGGTGTATCATTCGTTTGACTATTGCCCACAAGAAAGGCGACCCATGGCCATCTCGTACGACGCGACCCGCGTGACGCTCGTCGACCACCCGCTCGTCCAGCACAAGCTCTCGATCCTGCGCGACGTCCATACCGGGACCCAGCAGTTCCGCCAGCTTGTCCGCGAGCTCGCCATCTTTGAGGGCTACGAAGCTATGCGCGACCTGCCACTCGAGGACTGCGAGGTCGAGACGCCCGTGGCGCCCGCGACCTGCAAGCGCCTCGCGGGCCGCAAGCTCGCTGTGGTGCCGATCCTGCGCGCCGGCCTCGGGATGGTCGACGGCCTGCTCGAGATCGCGCCTGCCGCGCGCGTGGGCCACATCGGCATGGAGCGTGACGAGGTCACCCACGAGCCCCACGAGTATTACTGCAAGATGCCGCGCGACATCGACCAGCGCGCCGTCCTCATCGTGGACCCGATGCTCGCGACCGGCGGCTCCGCGATCATGGCGGTGGACGCCCTGCGCGCACGCGGCGTGACCAACCTCAAGATGCTCTGCCTCGTCTCGGCGCCAGAGGGCCTCTCGGCGCTGCTCGGCCACGATCCCGAGCTGCAGGTCTATACCTGCGCCATCGATGACCATCTGAACGAGGCCGCCTACATCGTCCCCGGCCTCGGCGACGCCGGCGATAGGATCTTCGGCACGCTCTAAGCCCCTGACTACCGCCCTTGTTGCCGGTTCCTCGCGAGCGCGAGCCCGACCGCGGCGATCGCCACGGCAAAGAGCGCCGTGATGCCGATGCCGGTCAGGTAGGCGGACGCCCCCGCGGCGCTGAATCCCGAGTCGGCCGCGCCCAGCGCTGCGTCGATCGCCGCGTTGGTCCAGAACGTCGGTAAGAAGTGCGCCGCCGCGACCACCGTCGCGCCCATGAACGAGAGCGGCACCCAGGCCCCGCCCATGAAGCTCATCACCATGCCGAGGATGTTGCCGCATGCGTTGAGGGCCTCTTCGCGCGCGCCGAGGCTGCCGAGGAGGAAGGCGATCGCGAGCGGCACGAGGCCGAACACGTAGCTGGTCCCGAACGCGAGCGCGACCTGCCAGGCGGGGAGCGACGCGACGGCGCCGCGAAGGCCCACGAGCCCCACGAGGGTGGTCACCGTGCAGACGGCGAGCGTGAGCACGAGGCAGCTCGCGAGCGTGCCGAGCGCGCGGGAGCGCGGCGTCTGCGGCCCCGCCTCGAGACGGCGCCGGAGCTCCGGCTCGGAGAGCACGGAGAGGACGAGCCCCACGGAGATGACGACCGAGGACGTGATGGCATAGGAGGCGAACTTGAGGAAGACCGAGATCTGGTCGACGGCCCAGTTCTCCGCCTGCGCAACGTGGACCTCGACGTCCGCGCGCTCATCGGCGGAGCGCTCGGCGAGGTCGATGACCTGCGCCTCGTTCGCTGACGGGTCGAGCGATACACTCGCCGCCGCGAGGGAGACCCAACGCTGCACGTCCATGCCGGCGAGGGCGGACGCCTGCGTGCTCACGCCGTAGGCCTCCTGGACCTGGGGAAGCTCGCCGCCCGACCGCGCGGCGGAAAGAAGCTCCTCGCTAAAGCCCGCCGGCACGAAGAACACGCAGTCCGCGCGCCCCGTGGCCACGGCGTCCTGGAGCTCCGCCTCGTCGTCGGTCACGTCCACGCACTCGTAACGGCCGCCCAGGTAGTCGCCGAGGGCGCGCGAGAGCACGGACCCGTCGCGGTCCACGACGGCGACCTTCGCGCCGTAGGGCTCGTAGGCGCTGCCCTGCGCGGGGGCGTTCGCGGGCCCGTCCGGGCTCCCGCTCGCGACGGAGAGCGCGACGAAGACGCCCATCAGCGAGACGAAGACGGTGTAGATGACGATGTAGAGCGGGTGCGCGGCGGCGACGCGCAGCGCGGCCTTAAAGGTGCTCATAGCGCTGCCTCCTAAAAATCAAAGTCGCAACGGCCAGGAGCGCGACGCCGAGCCCAGCGCACACGGCGACGTGGGCAAAGAAGGGCTGCGTGCTCTCGTAGAAGTACAGGTCGGTGAAGGTGTCACTGATGAGCTTGGGCGGGTTGAGCCACGCCTCGGCGGGGCAGGCGCGCGCGATCTCGTCGGCAAGGGTCATCGCCGGCATGCCGTAGAGGCCCGCGAAGAGCGACCCGCCGCAGTTCACGGCGGTAAGAAGCCCCGTGCGCGACTGCTCGCCGCCGCGCAGCGGAAGCACCGCCACGAGCATGCCGAGCGTCACCGCGAGGAACGACGCCGCGGCGAGGCCAATCAGCGCGAGCCCTTCTCGGCCCGCGAAGTCGACGCCCGCGACGAAGCGCACGTAGAGGAAGACGAGCACGAGGCAGAAATACGCGGAGGCCCAGCAGCCGATGAGCGTGCCGGTGAGCATCTTGAGCCTGCCCTGGCCGCCGACGCACCGACGCGCCCCGAGCGGGCTGAGGTCTCCCGCCGCGTGGAGCAGCGAGATCGCCGCGGTCGTGCTCGCGAAGAGCGCGGCCATGCCGAGCAGCGCGTAGTAAAACCGCACCGTGTCGTCGGGGGTCGAGCGGGTGAGGCTCACGCGCTCGATCTCGGCTTGCAGGCCGATGGCGCCCGCGATCGCGGAGGGGTCGGAGAGAATCGCGGGGTTCTCGCGGACGGCGCGCTCGACGAGCGAGACGGTCTGCGTGTAGGAGCTCGCCACGGCCTCGAGGATGGAGCGGTTCACGCTCTTCTCGCTCGTGCCGTCGGTGGAGCCTGCGCCCTCGCCGAGGGTAACCTTCGGGTCGCCGTCGGCGTCGACGGCGTAGACGCCGAAGACCTGCCCATCGTCGAGGAGCTTCTCGCCCTCGGCGATCGATGCGACCTCATGGACGTCGAGGAGCGAGCCGTCGGAGGCGCCCGTGGCAACGGCGGCGCCGTCGCCCGCGTCCTTCTCGTCGCCCTCACCCGACAGCGCGCCCACGACCTGCGAGAAGCCCGACCCCTCCCAGGAGGCGTCCTTGACCACGGCGACGGGCACGGATATCACGGTGTCCGAGTTCTTGAGGCTGCCGAACATGAAGATGAAGAGCGTCGCCAGGATGATGGGGAAGGCGAGGCACCAGATCCAGAAGTCCGCGCGGCGCGCGTTCGTGAGGATCGTGACCTTAATGGTTGTGAACATGATGCCCTCCAGGCCTTAATCGCGCAGCTCGCGGCCGGTTATCTCGAGGAAGACGTCGTTCAAGGTCGGCGGCTCCGAGTAGATGCGCCCGAGCGCGACGCCGCGGGAGCGCAAACAGTCGAGGATGTCCGTGAGGTTGTGCGGCGAGGCCTCGCACGAGCAGGTGAGCGTGCCTGAGGCAACGTCCGCGGCGAGCACGTGCGGCAGCTCCCGCACGGCGGCGAGCACCTGGTCGGGCAGCTCCGCGACCTCGATCACGACCTTCTCGCCCATGGAGATCATGCGCTTGAGCTCGTCGTTCGTGCCTTCCGCGAGGGTGCGGCCGCCGTCCATGATCATGATGCGGGAGCAGATCTGCTCGACCTCCTCCATGTAGTGACTGGTGTAGACCACCGTGGCACCCTCGTCGCGCAGGTGACAGATGCCGTCGAGGATGGAGCTGCGGCTCTGCGGGTCCACGGCCACGGTCGGCTCGTCAAAGAAGATGAGCTCCGGCTTGTGAGCGATGCCGCAGGCGATGTTCAGGCGCCGCGCGAGGCCGCCGGAGAGCTTCTTTGGTCGGAACTTGACGTAGTCGGCAAGGCCCACGAAGTCGATGGCCTCATCCACCAGCTCGCGCCGGCGCGCGCGGTCGTCCACGTAGAGGCTGCAGAAGTAATCGATGTTCTCGCGCACCGTGAGCTCGTCGAAGACGGCCATCTGCTGCGGGACCACCCCGATGCGGCGCTTAAGGTCGTAGCGCGTGGGCGACATCGGCTCGCCGAACAGCTCGATCGCGCCCTTGTCGTAGGTGAGCAGCTGCAGCATGCAGTTGATCGAGGTGGTCTTGCCCGAGCCGTTGGGGCCGAGCAGGCCGAAGATCTCGCCGGGCGCGATGCGCAGGCTGAAGTGGTCGAGCGCCAACAGGTCGCCGTAGCGCTTGACGAGGTTCTCCACGCGAACGATGTCCGTCATCCCGTCCTCCTTCCGTGACGAAAAGGGACAGTCCCTTTTCGTCATTTTTAGCGCGATGACGAGAAGGGACTGTCCCTTTTCGTCATTTCCATCGTACGGGGGACGGGGAGGGCGGCGGAAGTGAGTTTTGTCACTGTCCCGTCCGCGGCGAGCCCCATTACAATAGGCCCATGAACAGGCTCTTCGACAAGACGATTGTGCTCGCGTGCTGCCTCACCGCTGCCGCGGGGCTGCCTGTGGATGCCGGGCTCGTTGCCGCGGCCTGCGCCGCCGTCGCCCTGTGCGCGTTTGCCGAGGCAGCGCGCGGGGAGGGCGCGCTTCGCGCGTCGGAGGCCGCCGCCTTCGCCTACATCGCGGCGTCGATGCTCGCCGCGCCGGTCGTGCCCTTCTCGCCGCTGGCGCTCTACGACGTCGCCCGCGGCTGTTCTCGCGAGCACGCCTGGCCGCTCATCGCGGCGGGGGCGCTCCTGGCCGCCTCGATCGCAGTGCATGCGCGCGCGGGCGCCTTCGGGGCGCGGCAGGCGGCTCTTGTGGCGCTCTTCGCACTGGTGGCGACCCTCCTTTCCTTAAGGACCACTGAGCTCGAGCGCGAGCGGAAGCGTATGCAAAATACCCGCGACGACCTGCAGGAACGCGCCCTTCGCCTCGAGGAGAGGAACCGTGACCTCGCGAGCCGCCAGGAGTACGAGGTCGAGCTCGCCACGCTCGCCGAGCGCGCCCGCATCGCGCGCGAGATCCACGACAACGTCGGCCACCAGCTCACGCGCGCCTCGCTGCAGGCGGAGGCGCTGCGCGTGGTGCATGCGGGCGAGCCGGGCGTCGCGGCGGACTTCGCCGACGTCAAGGCAACGGTCGACGACGCGCTCGCGATGGTGCGCTCGAGCGTCCATGCGCTGCGCGACGACTCGGTCGACCTCGGGACACAGATGCGCAAGGTCGCGGGGGAGGTATCCGGCGGGACGCGGCTCGACGTGGAGCTCGACGTGGCGTGCGAGCATGTGCCCGCGAACGTCTCGACCTGCTTCGTCGCGCTGCTGCGCGAATCGCTCGCGAACACGCTGCGCCACTCGGGCGCGACGCGCGCGGAGGTCCGGTGCTTCGAGCATCCGGCCTTCTATCAGCTGGTCATTGTGGACAACGGTGGCGCGGCGGGCGCCGGCGGCAAGAAGGGCGCGGGCGGCGCAGCGGCGGGCACCGGCCCGGACGGAAAGAAACCCGCCCCCGCCTCCCGCGACGGCATGGGCCTCTCGTCCATGCGCGAGCGCGTCGAGGCCCTCGGCGGCTCCTTCCGAGCGGGCGCCCGCGCGGACGTCCCCGGCTGGCGCGTGTTCGCCTCCATCCCCAAATCATCGAACAAAAGCGAGGCCAAGGCATGAGGATCATCATCGCGGACGACGACAGGCTGGTGTGCGACTCGCTCAAGATCATCCTCGGCGCGCAGGGCATCGAGGTCTGCGGCGTGGGAGCGGACGGCGACCAGGCCGCTCGCCTCTACGAGCAGGAGCGCCCCGACGTCGCGCTCCTGGACATCCAGATGCCGGGCCGCGACGGCCTGTGGGCGGCGGAGCAGATCCTTTCCGAGGACCCGGCGGCGCGCGTGGTCTTCCTGACCACGTTCTCGGACGATGA